>JAYVTD010000235.1:0-2719 GCA_043774765.1 Rhizobacter sp.
TTGGCACCGGCCGGCACCGGCGCGGCCGCGGCCACGGCCTCGAGCGAATAACCGCGCACGCCGGTCGCTTCGATGCGCGCCGCGAGCGTGGCCTTCAGCTGATCGCAGGCACTGCCCTGTGCGAACACTGCCATCGGCACGAGCAGCGTAGCGGCTGGCACGCACAACAGCTTCAGCAGGCCTGGCGTGCTGAAGCCGGGGTTTTGTCTCGCTGTTGTTTTCATGGGCGACTTGCCGGGCCGGCCCGGGCCTTGTGTCACGAACGGTCGCCGGGTGGCGCACCCTGCACTGAAGCAGTCGCCATGCTAACCGCCGCACTGTGCGCACTCGGCCGCGGCTGCGCCGGCAGGTGTTCGGGCGCCAAGCCGGCCACCGCACGCGCCCACATGCGCCGGTACAAGGCTTCGATGTCGCGCGCGAACGCCGCACCGTCGAACAAGGGGCTGGAAGTTCGCTGCGCGTGCAGGTGCGCGCGCAAGGCCGCGCGCCGCGGCGTGTCGTGGGCGAGCGCCAGAACCTGCTGCGTGTAGGCCTGCACGTCGTCGCAGACCAGTTCGTCCAGCCCGACGCTGTGCAATACGCTGGCCGCCACCCGCTGGGCGAAGGTGGCGCCCTTGAGCGTCACCACCGGCACGCCGCACCACAAGGCCTCACTTGCCGTGGTGTGGGCGTTGCACGGCCAGGCGTCGAGGTAGATGTCGGCACACGCCAGCCGGCTCAGGTGGCCTTGCGGCGTGACCATCGGCGCGAACAGCAGGCGCTCGGCGCCTATGCCACGCGCGCGCGCGGCGTTCGTCAGCGCTGTCTGAACATTGGTGTTCCATTGCAGCAACCAAAGCACAGAACCCGGCAAGGCGTGCAGCAGCGCGCACCACTGCTCGAACACCTCGGCCGAGATCTTGTACGACTGGTGAAAGGCGCAGAGCAGCAGCGCTCCCTCGGGCGCACCCCAGTCGGCGCGGCTCATCGGCAGCGGCAGGCCGCGCTGTGCGTCGTTGGGCTGGTAACAGTGCGGCATCTGCGCGATCTGTTCGCTGAAGTGCGCGGCGTCGGCCAGCGGTGTGGTGACTACATCGCCGATGAAGTAGTCGATGAAAGGCGCACCGCTGGTGCCCGGAAAACCGAGCCAGCTCACCTGCAGCGGCGCGGCGCGGTGCGCGAGCACCGGCATCAGCGTGTCGTAGGTGGCGCCTTTCAGGTCGACCAGGATGTCGATGCCGAGTTCGCGAACCCGCTGCGCCATGCTGTCGAAACTGCGGCCACGCAGTTCTTCGAAGTGTTCGCTCGAAGCCTTGATGCGCTCGCGCATCGCGCTCCGGTCGTCGGGGCCGGTCGAGAGCAGCGTGATCTCGAAAGCGCTGCGGTCGTGGCTCTCCAGCATCTGCACCATCAGCTGGCTGGTGGCGTGGTTGTGAAAGTCGGCCGAGAGGTAGCCGATGCGCAGGCGTTCGCCATGGGCGCGCGCGTTGCGGCGCGGCAAGGGCCGAACGCTGCGCGCCACGTGCAGCGCGTAGTGGCGCGCCACCTTCAGCTGTTCGAGCGGGTCGTTCACGAACACGGCGTGCGGGAAAGCGCCGGTCTCCAGCGGCGTGTCGGCGGGCACCGTGAGCACGGCGGGGCGCAGCGCCGCGAGTGCGGCGGCGGCGGCGGCCCAGTTGCAGGCCTCGCGTTCCAGAAATACGAGCTGCGCGCGCGCTGCGAGTTCGCTCGTGCCCAGGCCGAGCAGCACGGCGGTGCGCACACATTCGGCGGCTTCGGCTTTCATGCCGAGGTCCTTGAACGACATGCCCAGGCGAAAGTGCGAGACCGCGTCGTTCATCTTCAGCGCCAGCGCATCGAAGAATGCGCGGATCGCTTCGTCATGCCGGTGGCAGCGCTGCAGCGCGACGGCCAGCGACACGTGGTAATCGTTGTCGCGTGGCACGTCGGCCGGCAGCGCGCGCAGGCACTCGATCGCGTCTTCGGCGCGGCCCAGGCCGAGCAGCGCGTGCGATTCGAGCGTGTAGGCCAGGCCGGCGCGCGGGTGGATCTGACGCAGGCCGCGGGTGCGTTTGACGGCGTCGGCGGCGCGGCCTGCCTTGATCAGTGCGTGCGCAGCGGCCAGCGCGTAAGCCTCGTCGCCATGCAGGCTCGTCGCCTGCTCGAAAGCCCGCGCCGCCAGTGGCCAGTGTTCACGCTCGGCATGGCCTTGCCCTTCCTGCCAGCGGCGGTGGGCACGTGCATGGGCCCTCGATGACGCGTGCGGGCTGGCGGGGTGCGGGAGTGCGATGGCCATGGGTCGAGGGGTCGGAGCAGAGTCGTGTGCGAGCGTAGGTGCAAGCGCCGAAGCTTGAACGCCGGAAAAACGGCAGGGCTGCGTGCCAGTTCAGCGAACAGTTCGGTGTCAGGCCACTGCGCCACTGCCGATCTCTGCCACTGCGGCACGGAATGCCGCCTCGCGAGCCCGCCACTGCGCGGCCTGTGCGCCATGGCCCAGGCTGGAATGCAGGACTGCCAGGTTGTGGGCCGCGAGGAAGCTGCCTCTGCCGCTCACCGTGTCGTGCAAGGCCGGCCGTTCGCCGATCTCGATGGCACGCTGCCAGCTCGATTCGATCATCGGCAGCAGTTCGCCGGCACGCTCCGGCGCGCTCGCAGCCCAGTCGAGCAGCAGGTCACCGAGCGTGAAATAGAAGTCTGGCGATTCGCTCCAGCGCGGCATCTCTGCTTCCGCCAGCATGAC
>JAYVTD010000236.1:0-6264 GCA_043774765.1 Rhizobacter sp.
GCTCAGGCGTCGCGCACGTCGGCCACCGGGTTCGCCCCGAAGTCGGCGCGGTTCAGGTAGGCCAGCACCCGCGCTGCGGCGTCGGTGGGCGAGGTGAGCTGGCCGTTTTCCTTCAGGCCGACGAAGTTCGACTTGTCGGGGAACACGGCGGCGTCGGCAGCGCGCAGGTGCACCTGCATGTCGGTGTCGATCACGCCGGGTGCGAGCGAAACGACACGGGCGCCGTTGGCCTGCAAGGCTTCATCGAGCGCGAGCACACGGCTGTAGTGGTCGAGCCCGGCCTTGGCCGCGCTGTAGGGCGCTTGGGCGGCCATCGCGCGCCGGCCGAGACCGGAAGAGATGTTGAGCACACGCTTGCTGGCGGCCCAATTGCGCGTGGCGCGCAGGAACGCGGCGCAGAGCAGCATCGGCGCTTCCAGCCCGACCCGCAGCGACGCCGACAACTCGGCATCGGTGCAGGTGTCGACTGGCCCGATGCGGGTCAGCGCAGCGGCGTTGTTGATCAGCGTGGCGCTGGCGAAGCTGCTCGCGTCGAGCGTGGCGAGCCAGGCCTGCAGACGCGCGGCGGCCTCGGTCGGCAACCCCAGGTCGGCGGCCCATTGCTCGCACACGACACCGGCCGCCTGTGCACGTGCCGCGAGCGCTGCGTTGACGTGGCGCGACAGGCACAGCAGCCGGTGCCCCGGCTGCAGCAGTTGCTCGGCGATGGCGGCGCCCATGCCACGCGACGCGCCGGTGATGATGAAAAGATGCTGGGTCATGCGAGCCTGGTCGGTGGAAGATGACAAACAAAAAGGGGCCGAAGCCCCTTGATGGTGAAGCAGACCGGCGCGCCGATCAATGGCTTTGCTGAATCCCGGCGATGGCCCACTCGCGGCTGCCGTCGAGCGGCTTGACCATGTGCCAGACTTCGTCGAACGGGTTGGCCACGCCGTCCTTTTCTTCGCGGATCAGGCCGTGGAAGCGCACGCTCACGACCTGGCGCTCGCTCTCGCTGGCGAAGTCGAGCACCTCGGCGTCGATCTTGACCACATCGGTCTGCTGCGCGCTGGCACCACGCTCCTGCAACTCAAGCCGGATCGACGCGAACATCTCCGGCGTGGTGAAGTTGCGCAGGTCGTTCAGGTCGGAACTGTCGTTCGCGGCTTGCAGGCGAATGAAGATCATCTTGGCGATGCGCTCGAACGCCGGTGCGTCGAAACCTTCGGGCAGGCTGCCGGCGACGGCCGCGGCAGCCACAGGCAACGCGACCGGCGAAGCGGCGGCGGCCGAGCCCCAGCCCGACCCGCCTTGCGTTGCTGGCGGGGTGTTGTTGCCAGCACCGGCGTCGGCGAACTGCATGCCGTTCGGCGTGGCCATCGCAGGGCGCGTGCTGCCGCGGCCGAAGCGGGCCATCACGAAACGGATCGCGACGAAGGCGACGATGGCCAGCAACACCATCATGATGATGTTGCCGAACTCGGCGCCCATGCCGAGGTGGCTCATCAACGCGGCAATGCCCAGGCCAGCGGCCAGGCCAGCGAGCGGGCCCATCCACGAACGTTTCGGGGTCGCCGCTGCAGCCGCCGGTGCCGCGGCAGCGGCCGGCGCGGCTTGCGCGGGCTTGGCCGGTGTGGCGTCGGGGGTGCTGCGCGGCGGTGTGCTGCGCTGCATGCCCGACGAGCCACCGCCACCGAGGCGCTTGGCTTCACTCAGCGAAGGTGCCATGCCAGCTGCGAAGACTGCTACCGACAGAGCCAAGATCAGGGATTTCATCGCCACGTCCTTTTGAAGTTCACGAGCCTGTCGAACGGCGCGATCATACGAGGCGCCGAAGACCCTCACATCAGATGTGGCTGGGTTGCAAAAAATCAAGGCTGTTCCAGCGAAGCCCGCCTCGCGGTTGACGCGGGCGGGCCGATCGCCACATACTGCGGCCCGGTGCAGAGCAAGCCACTCTGTTTCGACCCGATCCACGACTCGCAGGAGGTGCCCCATGAAAACATTCAACACTGCCCTCACGTCGGCTGCTGCCTGAGCTTGCGCATCCGTACTCGTTGATCTTTCAGGTGCCTCCCCGGCACCGTGCCCCGAATCTTTCGGGGCGCTGATCGAGACCCGATCCAGCGCACGGCTTCACGCCGCCGCCGACCTTTTTCTCCACCGCTGGCCTGTTGCACACCTGCGTCCAGGCTGACCGGCGCGTGGCTGCCTGCGGCCCGCGCCTTTGGAAACGAAGGTTCACGATCACCATGATCCAGATTCATTTCGAACGTCTGCGCGCACTCGGCCTCACGCCGGCGCTGGCCAATCTTGCAGCAAGCCTCTCACCCACCATCGAGGAGGATTCAAGACAACTGATGCGGCTCACCGAAGTGCACCGCGAAACCGTGCGTGTGCACGATGGCATAGACGAACACGGCGCGCGCGCCCTGCCACGCCTGATGCGCACACTCGCCGACGAAGAGAGTGCGCTCGCGGTGGGCGACTGGGTGCTGGTCGAGCGTGACGTGCACGGCCAGTGTTGGGTCGGGGCGCGCGTGCCACCGCTCTCGCGCATCGTGCGGCGCGACGCCGATGGCCGGCGCCACCCGGTCGTCAGCAACGTCGACACCGCCTTGCTCGTGATGGGGCTGGACGACGACTTCAACCCGCGCCGACTCGAGCGTTACCTGGCGCTGGCGCAATCGAGTGATGTGTTTCCGGTCGTCGTGTTGACCAAGGCCGACGTGATCGTGCGCACCGAGGGCGCGCTCGAAGCGCGCATCGAGGCGCTGCAAGGGCGCATGCCGGCGCACGTCGACCTGCTCGCGGTCGATGGCACCGACCCGCTGACGAGGCAACGCCTGGCGGCCTACCTCGGCGCGGGCCAGACACTGGTCGTGCTCGGTTCATCGGGCGCGGGCAAATCCACGCTCACCAACACCTTGCTGGGGGTCGCCACGCAAGACACCGGCGCGGTGCGCGAGCACGACAGCCGCGGCAAGCACACGACCACGTCGCGCTCGCTGCATTGCTTGCCGGGAGGGGCTTGCGTCATCGACACGCCGGGCCTGCGCACGCTGCGGCCCGATGTCGACGAGGCGACGCTCACAGCGAGCTTCGCTGACATCGAATCCTTGGCTCCGAATTGCCGCTTCCGCGACTGCAAACACCAGGACGAACCCGGCTGCGCGGTGCGCGAAGGTGTGGGCAGCGACCGTTTGCGCAATTACCACAAGCTGCTGCGCGAAGCGCGGCGAGACACGATGAGCGTGCTCGAGCGGCAGCAGCAGTTGTCGGTGTGGAAACAGCGCGGCAAAGCGTCGCGCGAACGCACGCGCATGAAGCAGGGCAGCGGATAGAAGCGCGAGGCGCTCGGCTCAGAACGGCGCGGCCGACTCGAAAGCCATCGGCGCGCCTCTCGTCGGGTGCGCGAAACGCAGCGCGCTCGCGTGCAGCAGCAGCCGCTCGGCACGCGCCTGCACCTCGGGCGGGGCGTAGAGCGCATCACCGAGGATCGGGTGGCCGAGGCTGAGCAGGTGCACGCGCAGCTGGTGCGCGCGGCCGGTCACGGGCTCCAACTCGACCCGCGTGGTGCACGCGGCCACGTCGCGCCCGAGCACGCGGTAGCGCGTTAGCGACGGCTTACCGCGCTCGTGATCCCACTTCTGCTTCGGCCGGTTCGGCCAGTCGGCGATCAGCGGCAGGTCGATCTCGCCGGTGCTTTGTTCGACGAGGCCTTCGACGACCGCGACATAACGCTTGTGCACCTCGCGCGCCGCGAACGCGATGCTCAATGCGCGCTGCGCCAGCGTGCCGCGCGCGAACAGCATCAGCCCCGAGGTCGCCATGTCGAGCCGGTGCACGACCAGGGTGTCGCCAAACAGCGATCGCACACGCGACCACACGCAGTCCTGCAGATGCTCGCCGCGGCCCGGCACCGACAGCAGGCCTGCGGGTTTGACGACAACGACGCAGGCTGCGTCGTCGTGCACGACCGCGAGCGCGTCGTGCTCCGGCATCAGCGCAGGCGCGTCTGCATCTGTCCCGAAGTCAGCAGCCGCAGACCGGGTTTGCCGGCCAGCGTGGTGGCGAGCATGGCGCTCGCCACAGCGCTCGCCTGAATCGGCCGCACGCCCTTCGGCACCATCCACATCACCGGCGCGAACAATCGCGTGGCCCAGACTTCGCCACTGCGCACCGGCTGGCCGAGCGCGGCGCGGTCACCCATCAACAGCGAGGGTTGTGCAATGGTGATCGACTCATAGCCGAGCCCGGCCACGGCGGCCTGCATGTCGCCCTTCACGCGGTTGTAGAACACGCGCGAGTTGGCATCGGCACCGAGTGCCGACACGACCGCCAGCCGGCGCGCACCCGCGGCTCGGGCAGCGCGCGCGGTGTTGACGACGAAGTCGAAATCGACCTGGCGAAACGCGGCCTCGGAGCCGGCCACCTTGATGGTGGTGCCGAGCGCGATGTAGACGTCGTCGACCTTCGGGAACGGCTGCGGCAGGTGGGCGAAGTCGACGGTCTGAAACGTGACCTTGGGGTGAGCTTCGATGCCGCTCACGGCACGGCGCACGAGCACGTGCACCAGCGAGTAGACCTCGCTGTTTTCAAGCAACGGCAGGAGCGCCCTGCCGATCAGGCCGGTGGCTCCAGCCAGCAGTGCGGTGCGTGGCGAAAATTTGTGTTGGCCCATGCGAGCCGACTGTACCCGGCGCGAGCGCGCCGGGTTGTGACCAATTCCTGCCGAGTGGCGCGTGGCGCCATCGGCGGTTCGGGGTCAGCGCTTTGGCTGGCCGACGCGCGCCGGCGGGCGGCCGCTGCGTTGTCCGTCGGAGCGCGGGCCGCCCGGACGCGGTGCCGAGCGCGAATCGTTGCCACCTCGGCCGCCGCCGCCACCACCGCCGCCGCCATTGCCACCCCGCGGGCTGGCGTGGTGGCGTTGGCCACCGCGGCCGGCGCCTTCGCCGATCACCATGCGGCCGAGCACGATCGGCTCGGCCTTTTCGCTCGGGTGCGGTTCGAAGCCGGGCACGATCTCTTTCGGGATGTCGCGTTTGATCAGGCGCTCGATGTCACGCAGGAAGCCGTTCTCGTCCACGCAGACCAGCGACACCGCTTCGCCCTTAGCGCCGGCGCGGCCGGTGCGGCCGATGCGGTGCACGTAGTCTTCGGGCACGTTGGGCAGCTCGTAGTTCACCACGTGCGGCAGCATGTCGATGTCGATGCCGCGCGCGGCGATGTCGGTCGCCACCAGCACCGTGAGGTCACCGGTCTTGAATTCGGCCAGCGCCTTGGTGCGTGCGGTCTGGCTCTTGTTGCCGTGGATCGCCATCGCGCTGATGTTGGCCTTCAGCAGGTGTTCGACCAGGCGGTTCGCGCCGTGTTTCATGCGCGTGAACACCAGCACCTGGTCCCAGTCGTTTTCCTTGATGAGGTGGATCAGCAAGTCCTTCTTCATCTCGCGGCCGACCGGGTGCACCTTCTGCGCGATGGTCTCGGCGGTCTGGTTGCGCCGTGCCACTTCGATCAAAACTGGTGCGTTCAGCAGGCGGTCGGCCAGGGCCTTGATCTCGTCGCTGAAGGTAGCCGAAAACAGCAGGCTCTGCTTCTTCGCCGGCAGCACCGCGAGCACCTTCTTGATGTCGTGGATGAAGCCCATGTCGAGCATGCGGTCAGCTTCGTCGAGCACGAAGATCTCGACGTGCGAGAGGTCGAGCGTGCGTTGCTGATGGTGGTCAAGCAGGCGGCCGGGCGTGGCCACGAGGATGTCGACACCGCGCCGCAGTTTGTCGATCTGCGGCTGCATGCCGACGCCGCCGAACATCACCATGCTGGTGAGCTTGCTGTATTTGCCGTAAGTGCGAACGCTTTCTTCGACTTGCGCGGCAAGTTCGCGGGTGGGGGTGAGGATCAGCGCGCGGATCGGCAGCCGGCCTTTGGCGTCGCGCACGGCCGGGTTGGCCATCAGGCGGTGGAGCATCGGCAGCACGAACCCGGCGGTCTTGCCGGTGCCGGTCTGGGCTCCACCCATCACGTCGCCGCCGGAGAGCACGGCCGGGATGGCCTGCAGCTGGATCGGGGTCGGGGTGGTGTAGCCGTATTCAGCAACGGCACGCAGCAAGGGCTCGGCGAGGCCGAGAGTGTCAAAAGACATGGGGTTCCAAACGGAGGGGTGTCGGCCCGTCGCTCTCACACGAGGGCGCCAGTCGCAGGCAGAAGAAGCTTGTTTGAGCGCGAGGCTCAGGTCGGAAGTGACGGCAGCGCAGTGACTGGGTGCTGGGCTGGTGCCCGATT
>JAYVTD010000237.1:0-5461 GCA_043774765.1 Rhizobacter sp.
CTTGCGCCACGCCACAGGCACTTGTGCGAAGGCCTGCGCGAGCGGCTCGCGCAGGCGGTTGTCGGCAGCAGTCACCCGAACAGGTCGGCCAGTGCCAGACCCGGGTCGGGCGCACGCATGAAGGCTTCGCCGACCAGGAAGGCGTGCACATTCGCATCGCGCATTCGCTGCACGTCGGCGCGCGCGAGGATGCCACTCTCGGTCACGAGCAAACGCTCGGCCGGCACCTGCTTCAACAGGTCCAGCGTCGTCTGCAGGCTGACTTCGAACGTGCGCAGGTTGCGATTGTTGACGCCCACCAGCGGCGTCTTCAGCAGCAGCGCCCGCTCAAGCTCAGTGCCGTCGTGTACTTCGACCAATACCGCCATGCCGAGCGCGTGGGCCTGCGCTTCGAGGTCGGCCATCAACGCGTCGTCGAGGCATGCCGCGATCAGCAGGATGCAGTCGGCGCCCATCGCGCGCGCTTCGAAGACCTGATACGCATCGACCATGAAGTCCTTGCGCAACACCGGCAAGGCACAAGCCGCACGCGCTTGTTCGAGGTAGGCAACGCTGCCCTGGAAGAACTGCAGGTCGGTCAGCACGCTCAGGCAGGCCGCACCGTGCTCGGCATAACTCTCCGCGATGCCGGCCGGATCGAATCGCTCACGCAGCACACCCTTGCTCGGGCTGGCTTTCTTGATCTCGGCGATCACGCCCGCCTTGCCGGCAGCGATCTTGACGCGCAGCGCGCCGACAAAGTCGCGCTGACCGCCCAGCGATTCCGCATCACGGCGCAGCGAGGCCAGGTCACGCTGGCGGCGCGCCAGCGAGATCTCGTCGCGCTTAACGGCAACGATCTTCTCGAGGATGTCGCTCATGAGAAACGGAGCCCCTCGTCCGATGAGTACATCGCCCGGTCCCCCGAGGGGACGAGCCTTGCTTGGGACGGCCCGGCGCGGCGGCTCATGCCGCCAGCTCTTTCGTCCGCGCCACGAATTGCTTCATCTTGGCCAGCGCCTCGCCCGACGACAACGCCTTGCGCGCCAGCGCCACACCCTCGAGCATCGTCGCCGCCACGTTCGCCGCGTAGAGCGCCACGCCAGCGTTGAGGATCACGATGTCGCGCGCGGCGCCGGGCTCATCGGCCAGCACCGACAGCAGCAGCGCTCTCGACTGCTCCGGCGTCTCGACCCGCAAGGCGCGGTTGCTCGCCATCGTCAGGCCGAAGTCCTCAGGATGAATCTCGTACTCGTGAATGCCGCCGTCCTTGTATTCACCGACCATCGTGGCGGCACCGAGCGAGACCTCGTCCATGCCGTCGCGCCCGTAGACGACGACCGCGTGTTCAGCACCCAGCCGCTGCAATGCCCGCACCTGAATGCCGACCAGATCGGGGTGGAACACGCCCATCAGGATGTTCGGTGCATCGGCAGGGTTGGTCAGCGGCCCGAGGATGTTGAAGATGGTGCGGATGCCGAGTTCCTTGCGCACCGGCCCGACGTTTTTCATCGCCGGGTGGTGGTTCGGCGCGAACATGAAGCCGATGCCGGTGTCGGCAATGCAGGTCGAGATCGCCGCCGGCGTGAGCGTGAGCGGCACGCCCATCGCTTCGAGCACGTCGGCGCTGCCCGACTTGCTGCTGACGCTGCGGTTGCCGTGTTTGCTGACACGCGCACCGGCCGCGGCCGCCACGAACATGCTGCAGGTCGAGATGTTGAAGGTGTGCGAACCGTCGCCGCCGGTACCGACGATGTCGACCAGGTGCATGCGGTCGGCCACTTCGACCTTGGTCGAGAACTCGCGCATCACCTGCGCTGCCGCGGTGATCTCGCCGATGGTCTCTTTCTTGACACGCAGGCCGACGAGCAGCGCCGCCATCATCACCGGCGACATCTCACCGCTCATGATGCGGCGCACCAGCGCCAGCATTTCGTCGTGGAAGATCTCGCGGTGGTCGATGGTGCGCGTCAGCGCGTCGAGGTTGGTGATGGTCATCGGGGTTCCCCAGTCGTTCAGGCGGAAAGGTGTTCGCGCACGGCGGCCACGGCACGGTCGACGCCGGCCGCGTCGACATCGAGGTGCGTCACGAAACGCAGTTTGTACAGGCCGGTGGCGAGCACACCGCGCGCTTTCAGGTGCGCCATCAGGCCGGCCGCGCGCTCGCCTTGCAGGTCGGCAAAAACGATGTTGGTCTGCGGCGGCTCAACCTTCAAACCTGGCAGGCCCTGCAGGCCGCGGGCCAGGCGCTGTGCGAGTGCATGGTCGTCGGCGAGCCGGTCGACATGGTGGTCGAGCGCGTGCAGCGCCGCAGCCGCCAGCAGGCCCGACTGGCGCATGCCGCCGCCGAGCATCTTGCGCCAGCGGTGCGCGCGAGCGATCAACTCGCGCGGGCCGACGAGCGCCGAGCCGACCGGTGCGCCCAGGCCTTTGGAAAAACACACCGACACGGTGTCGAACAGCTGCGCCATCTCTCGGGCGCGCGTCCGCGGATCACCGCCGAGCGCCACCGCTGCGTTGAAGAGCCGCGCGCCGTCGAGGTGGCTGGCCAGGCCGCGCTGGCGCGCGAGCGCGGTCGCGTCGGTGAGATACGCCATCGGCAGCACCTTGCCGCCGATCGTGTTTTCGAGCGCGAGCAGGCGGCTGCGCGCGAAGTGCGAATCGTCGGGCTTGATCGCGGCCTCGATGTCTTTCAGGGCGAGCGAACCATCGGGCTGGTGCTCGAGCGGCTGCGGCTGCACGCTGCCGAGCACCGCCGCACCGCCGCCTTCCCAGCGGTAGGTGTGCGCCATCTGGCCGACGATGTATTCGTCGCCGCGCCCGCAGTGGCTCATGATCGCGACGAGGTTGCTCTGCGTGCCGGTGGGCACGAAGATCGCCGCTTCCTTGCCGAGCAGCGCTGCGATGCGGGCCTGCAGGGCATTGACCGTCGGGTCATCGCCGAACACGTCGTCGCCGAGCGGAGCGGCGAGCATCGCGGCGCGCATCGCGGGCGTGGGCTGCGTGACCGTGTCGGATCGAAGATCGACGATGTTCATGGACGCAGTTCCAGAAAGTTCTTCAACATCGCGTGCCCATGCTCGGTCAGGATCGACTCGGGATGGAACTGCACGCCTTCGAGCGGCATCTTCGTGCCCGCGAGTTCGCGGTGGCGCACGCCCATGATCTCGCCGTCGAGCGAGGTCGCCGTCACGTCGAGCATCGCCGGCAGCGACGCACGCTCGATCACCAGCGAGTGATAGCGGATAACGGTGAATTCTTTCGGCAGCGCCGTGTACACACCGCGCTCGTCGGTGCTGATCACATCGGTCTTGCCGTGCATCTGCGTCTTCGCGCGAATCACCTTGCCGCCGAGCGCCGCGCCGATGGCCTGGTGGCCCAGGCACACGCCGAGGATCGGCATCTTGCCGGTGAAGGCCTCGATCGCGGCGACGCACACGCCAGCTTCAGCCGGCGAACACGGCCCGGGCGAGAGCACCAGCTTGTCGGGCCGCAGCGCCGCGATGCCGGGCACGTCGATCTCGTCGTTGCGGAACACACGCACGTCTTCGCCGAGCTCGGCGAAGTACTGCACCAGGTTGTAGGTGAAGGAGTCGTAGTTGTCGATCATCAGCAGCATATGCGCTCTACCCTATTGATTTCATTGAGTGTTCTTGCGAGCACCCACGTTTCATACCCGCTTTTTCTGTCGCTGGCGAGGCCGGCGCGAAGTGCTGGGTGGGGGACTGAGGCGCCCGTGCGGGCGCAATAGGTCGATCAGGCTGATGGCTTGCGCCAACGCTGCCAAGAGAGCGCTGCTAAGGAAGAGATCGTCGCGAGCATGACGCGCATTATCGTCGGCATTCGCGCGGATGAAAAACGGCGCCCTACGCCCAAGCCTCGCCCAGCGCCTTCGCCTGCTGCAAGACCAGTTCGACCGCAGCGTCCTGCTGATCCGGCGGGTACTTGTACTTGCGCAAGATGCGCTTGACCATCAGCCGCAGCTTGGCCTGAACACTCTCGCGCGCTGACCAATCCACCGTGAGGTTCTTGCGCAGGTTCTCGGCCAGTTCGTGCGCGATCTTCTTCAGCGTCTCGTCGGTCAGCTCGCGCACGGCCGATTCGTTGTTCGCGAGTGCGTCGTAGAAACGCACTTCGTCTTCGGTCAATCCGAGCTGCTCACCACGCGCAGCAGCCTCGCGGAACTTCTTCGCCATCTGCACCAGCTCTTCCATCACCTGCGCGGCTTCGATGGATCGGTTCTGGTAACGCTGAACCACTTCGGTCAGCATGTCCGAGAACTTCTTGTTTTGCACCACGTTGCCAGCGAAGCGTGACTTGATTTCGCCTTCGAGCAGCCGCTCCAGCAACTCCACGGCCAGGTTGCGCTCAGGCAGGTTGCGCACCTCAGCGAGGAAGGCGTCGTCGAGGATGCCAATGTTGGGTTTGTCCAGCCCTACCGCGTCGAAGATGTCGACGACCTCTTCAGACACTACCGCCGAGCTGATGATCTGGCGGATGGCCAGCTCGCGGGCTTCGTCGGTCTTCTTCTGCTGACTGATCTCGCGCTTGGTCAGGATCACCTTCACGGCCTGGAAGAACGCCACCTCTTCGCGCACCGCCTTGGCCTCGTCGAGCGTGCAGCACAGCGTGAAGGCCTTGCTCATTGCCAGCGCCAGATCGGCAAAGCGCTTCTTGCCATCCTTGATACCCAACACGAAGTTGGCGGCGCCAGCCAGCGTTTTGTGGCCGCCTGTGAGAAAGCCGCTGTAGTCGAAGCCGTGTCCGTTTGTTCCGGCCAGCATGCCACGCAGCGCGTCGAGCTTCTCGGCCAGGACACTGTAGGCCTCGTGCGCATCCACCGTGGGCCGACCCCGGCCCTTGCTGGAGGTGTATTCCTTCAGCGCCGACTTCAACTCGTTGGCGATGCCGATGTAGTCGACCACCAGGCCGCCTTGCTTGTCCTTGAACACCCGGTTCACGCGGGCGATGGCCTGCATCAGGTTGTGGCCCTTCATCGGCTTGTCGATGTAGAGCGTGTGCACACACGGCGCATCGAAGCCGGTCAGCCACATGTCGCGAACGATCACCATGCGCAGCGGCTCGCTCGGGTTCTTGAAGCGCTTCTCCAGCCGTTTCTTCACCTGGGCGCTGTAGATGTGCGGGCGCAGCAGCGCCTTGTCGCTGGCCGAGCCCGTCATCACGATCTTGATGGCGCCCTGTTCCGGGTCAGCGCTGTGCCAATCGGGCCGCAGCTTGATGATCTCGTTGTAGAGGTGGACGCAGATGTCACGGCTCATGCCGACCACCATGGCCTTGCCGGTCTGCGCTTGGCCGGTTTGACCCTTCGCGCGCTCCTCGAAGTGCGCGACCAGGTCCGCCGCCACGCTGGCAATGCGCGGCTCGGCGCCGACCACCTTCTCCAGCGCCGCCCAGCGGCTCTTGAGCTTGGCCTGCTGGCTCTCTTCCTCGTCCTCCGCCAGCTCGTCCACCTCATCGTCGA
>JAYVTD010000238.1:0-2955 GCA_043774765.1 Rhizobacter sp.
TGCGTGGCCCTGGCCAGGCACCTGAAGATCGCACCCGAGCAGGTGCTGCCGTTTTCAACCGGCGTGATCATGGAAAGCCTGCCGGTCGATCGCATCGAGGCGGGTTTGCCGGGCGCCATCGCCGATCTCGCGCCTGACCACTGGGGCCAGGCTGCCGAGGCCATCATGACGACCGACACGCTGCCCAAGGCGGCCTCGGCGCGGCTGCAGATCGGTGGCAAGACCGTCACGATCACCGGCATCGCCAAGGGCGCCGGCATGATCCGGCCGAACATGGCGACGATGCTGTCGTTCATCGCCACCGACGCGGTGATCAGCCCGGCGCTGGTGCAGGCGCTGGTGCGTGATGCCGCCGACCAGTCGTTCAACCGCATCACGATCGACGGCGACACGTCCACCAACGATTCTTTCGTGCTGATTGCGACCCAGCTCGCCGGCCACGCGCCGATCACGCAGCTCGAATCCGGCGACGGCCAGCGCCTGCGCGACGCCGTGGTCGCGGTCGCGCAGCAGCTGGCGCAGGCCATCGTGCGTGACGGCGAAGGCGCCACCAAGTTCATCAGCGTCTGCATCGACGGCGGCAAGACCGAAGACGAATGCCGCCAGGTGGCGTACGCCATCGCGCACTCGCCGCTGGTGAAGACCGCATTCTTCGCCAGCGACCCGAACCTCGGGCGCATCCTCGCCGCGGTCGGTTATGCCGGCATTGCCGATCTCGACCAGACCAGGATCGACCTCTTCCTCGACGACGTGGCTGTCGTCAAGAACGGTGGGCGCCTGGCCGAATACCGCGAAGAAGACGGCCAGCGCGTGATGAAACAGAGCGAGATCACGGTGCGCGTGAACCTGCACCGTGGCGCGGCCAGCACCACGGTGTGGACCTGCGACCTCAGCGTCGACTACGTGAAGATCAACGCCGACTACCGTTCCTGAGCCGGCGCAGAGCGACCCTCTGCGCCGGCCGGCAACGCGCGGCACGGGCGTCCACGAGGCGCCCGAAAAGAACAAGGGTGAGGCCATGAGACGGGTCTTGACGAGGTGGATCGGCGCTGCCCGCGCCTGTGTCACGTTGCCCGCGGGCGACCTGCTCGCCGACCCGACCTACCGGCGCTTGTGGGTCTCGATCCTGATCAGCTCGTTCGGCGGGCAGGTGACGATGCTGGCGCTGCCGCTCACGGCCGCCGTGCTGCTGCACGCCAGCCCCACGCAGATGGGCCTGCTCACGGCAATGGAGATCCTGCCCTTCGTGCTGTTCTCGTTGCCGGCCGGCGTGTGGCTCGACCGCGTGCGCAAGCTGCCGGTCTACGTCGTCGGCGAGACCCTGCTCGCGCTGGTGGTGGCCGGGGTGCCGCTGGCCTGGTGGCTGGGCTGGCTGTCGATGCCCTGGCTCTACGTCACCGGCTTCGTGATCGGCACCATCTACACCATCGCCGGTACGGCGGCGCAGATCGTGCTCACGCAGGTGGTGGCGCGCGAGCGGCTGGTCGAGGCGCACGCCAAGAACGCGCTGGCGACCTCGGGTGCCGAAGTGGCTGGCCCCGGGCTGGCCGGGGCCCTGATCAAGCTGGTCGGCGCGCCGGTGGCGCTGCTCGTCGATGCTTTGCTGCTGCTGATTTCGGCCGCGATCCTGCGCGGCATCATCGTCAACGAAGAGCGCCGGCGCCGCGCCGACGAACACTTCTTCCGCGACCTGCGCGCCGGCGTGCGCTTCGTCGCGCGGCACCGGCTGCTGATGGCGCTGGCCTGCGCCGTCGGTGCCTGGCAGATGTGCCATAACGCGGCGGTGGTCGTGCAGATCTTGTTCGCCACGCGCACGCTCGGCCTCTCGGAGCAGGCGGTCGGCCTGAGCTACATGGGCATGGGCGGCGGCAGCATCGTCGCGAGCGTGTACGGCAACCGTATCAGCCGGCGCATCGGGCCGGGGCCGTGCCTGGTGCTCGGTTTTGCGGTGTGCGGTGCCGGCTGGCTGCTGCTCGCCGTGGCCCCCGCCAACGAATGGGGCGTGGCCGCGTTCGTCGCGATGCTGATGCTGTTTTCGATCGGCGCGGTGCTGGTCTACATCAACTTCCTCGCGCTGCGCCAGGCCGTCACGCCCGAGCCGCTGCTCGGGCGCATGACGAGCACGATGCGCTGGCTGATCCTGATCCCCGCCGGCCCCGGCGCGCTGCTCGGCGGGTGGCTCGGCGAACATGCCGGCCTGCGCTGGTCACTGGCGTTTGCCGGCGGCACAGCGCTGCTGCTTGCCCTGGTGGCCTGGAGCACGCCGGTGATCCGCAATGTGCGCACGCTGCCGAAACCCGAGCACCCCGACGACTGGGTCGGGGCCGAGGCCGACGTGCGGCCGGCACGCGACACAAGCTGAAGGAACGTCTGCATGACCGACCCGTTGTTGATTCACGTGCCCGAGCGCATCTTCACCGAGCACCTCGTAATTCGTTGCGCGCAGCCGGGCGACGGCGCGGTGCTGAATGCCGCGGTGTGCGACTCGCTCGACGCGCTGCGCCCCTACGTGCCCTGGGCCGGCGCGGTGCCGACGCTGGCCGATTCCGAAGCGGTGTGCCGCAAGGCGCAGGCACGGTTCCGTCTGCGTGAAGACCTGATGATGCTGATCTTCGAGCGTGTCGGCACAGACGCGGAGGGCGAGCTGCTCGGCAGCACCGGCCTGCACCGCATGGACTGGAAAGCGCGCCGTTTCGAGATCGGCTACTGGCGCCGCACGGGCCGCGAGGGCCGAGGCATCGCCACCGAGGCGGCGCACTCGATGGCGCGGCTGGCCTTCGACGAATTGCGGGCGCAGCGGGTCGAGCTGCGCATCGACAAGCTCAACCGTCCGAGCTGGCGTGTGGCCGAGCGCTGCGGTTTCACGCTCGAAGGTGTGATGCGCAGCGAAAGCCTGGCGCCCGACGGCACATTGCGCGACATGCGCGTGTACTCGAGGGTGCGCGGCGCCGAAGA
>JAYVTD010000239.1:0-6578 GCA_043774765.1 Rhizobacter sp.
ACGTTTTTCCACCACAGCTGGGCCAGCTTGGGGTAGTCGGGCACATTGGTGCCGGTGGGTGTCCAGGCGACCCGGGCCGGGCTGCGGTAGAACTCGATCAGGCCACCGTACTTGGCCGCGTTCTGGGTGAAGTAGTCGTGCCGGATGTCACTGTCACGGATGAAGGTCAGACCGGTGATCGACTTCTTCAAGGACGTGGTCTTGGAGGTGACGAACTGGGCGTACAGCCAGGCCGCCGTGGCCCGGTTCGGCTCGTTGGACTTCAGGAAGGTCCAGGAGCCCACGTCCTGGTAGCCGTTCTGCATGCCCTGTTTCCAGTACGGGCCGTTGGGGCCGGGTGCCATGCGCCACTTCGGCGTGCCGTCGGCGTTCACCACCGGCAGGCCTTGTTTGATCATGTCGGCGGTGAACGCCGTGTACCAGAAGATCTGCTGCGCGATCTGGCCTTGGGCGGGCACCGGGCCGGCTTCGCCGAAGGTCATGCCGATGGCTTCTTTCGGCGAGTACTTCTTCATCCAGTCGACGTACTTCGTCAGCGCGTACACAGCCGCCGGCGAGTTGGTGGCGCCGCCGCGTGCGACCGATGCGCCGACCGGTGTGCACTTGTCGTCGGCGACACGAATGCCCCATTCGTCGACCGGCAGGCCGTTCGGGATGCCGATGTCGGCAGCGCCGGCCATGGACAGCCAGGCGTCGGTGAACCTCCAGCCCAGCGACGGGTCCTTCTTGCCGTAATCCATGTGGCCATAGATCGGCTTCCCATCGATCGTCTTCACGTCTTCGCTGAAGAACGCGGCGATGTCTTCGTAGGCGCTCCAGTTGAGCGGCACGCCCAGCTCGTAGCCGTACTTCTTCTTGAACTGTTCTTTCAGCTCGGGCTTGGCGAACAGGTCGGCCCGGAACCAATACAGGTTGGCAAATTGCTGGTCGGGCAGTTGGTAGAGCTTCTTGTCGGGCGCGGTCGTGAAACTCGTGCCGATGAAGTCTTTCAGGTCGAGGCCGGGGTTCGTGAACTCCTTGCCCGTGCCTTCCATGTAGTCGGACAGCGCCAGGATCTTGCCGTAGCGGTAGTGCGTGCCGATCAGGTCGGAGTCGCTGATCCAGCCGTCATAGATCGACTTGCCCGACTGCATTGAGGTCTGCAGCTTCTCGACCACGTCGCCTTCCTGGATGATGTCGTGCTTGACGGTGATACCGGTGATCTCGCCGAAGGCTTTGGCGAGCGTCTTGCTCTCGTACTCGTGCGTCGTGATCGTTTCCGACACGACCGAGATCTCGGTCACGCCCTTGGCCTTGAGCTTGGCAGCGGCGTCGATGAACCATTTCATCTCGGCGGCTTGCTGGTCTTTGGACAGCGTGGACGGCTGGAACTCGCTGTCGATCCATTTTTTCGCCGTCGCTTCTGCGCCGGTGGCGGCCGGGGCCGCGGCCATGGAAGCCGGCGCCGCAGCCGGTGCTGCTGCTGCGGGTTCTTCCTTCTTGCCGCAGGCGGCCAGCGTCAAGATGACGGCGGCTCCCACAGCGGAAAGTGAGTACATCGAATGTGATCGTTTCATTGCTGGTCTCCTCAGAAACTTCCCGTTGGTTGTTGGGGCAGGCCGATTGGGAAGGTTGGCCGGCTGCCGGTGGAAAAACTGAAAAGCGGCGGGTCAGCCCTTGCGCATGACCAGGCCCAACACAAACATCGACACCACGAAGCTGAACCAGATCGACGGTTCTTGCGCAAGGCTGAACCACCCGACCATCTTTTCGCTGACGGCCACGAAGGCCAGGTTGACGTAGGCGGCGCACAGCAGGCCGATGAAGAGGCGGTCGCCGCGCGTCGTGGTGATCGGTAGCCAGCCCTTGCGCTCGATGGTCGGCGACTTGAGCTCCCACACGGTCATACCGGCCAGCATCAACACGATGCAGCTGAAGAACACCGCCACCGGCAGGGTCCAGGCCATCCAGTCGAACATTACAGATCCCCTCTCGTATTGCCCCCTCTCCCGTTGGGAGAGGGTTGGGGTGAGGGCAGCGCGATCCGCGCCCCCACCCCGACCCTCCCCCAGAGGGGGAGGGAGTGACGTGATCGCGCGCTGTGCGCGCTCAAACTCTTCCCATGGCAAAGCCCTTGGCGATGTAGTGGCGCACGAACCAGATCACGATTGCGCCCGGCACGATGGTGAGCACGCCGGCCGCGGCGAGCACGCCCCAGTCCATGCCCGAAGCGCTGACCGTGCGTGTCATCACCGCAACGATCGGCTTGGCGTTCACGCTGGTGAGCGTGCGCGCCATCAAGAGCTCGACCCAGCTGAACATGAAGCAGAAGAACGCCGCCACGCCGACACCGGCCTTGATGAGCGGAATGTAGATCGTCAGGAAGAAACGCGGGAAGGAATAACCGTCGATGTACGCGGTTTCGTCGATCTCGCGCGGGATGCCGCTCATGAAACCTTCGAGAATCCACACCGCCAGCGGCACGTTGAACAGCAGGTGTGCCAGCGCCACCGCGATGTGCGTGTCCATCAAACCGAGCGTTGTGTAGAGCTGGAAGAAGGGCAGCAGGAACACGGCCGGCGGCGTCATGCGGTTGGTCAGCAGCCAGAAGAACACGTGCTTGTCGCCGAGGAAGCTGTAGCGCGAAAAAGCGTAGGCCGCGGGCAGTGCCACCACCAGCGAGATCACGGTGTTGATCGCCACGTAGATCATCGAGTTGATGTAACCCGAGTACCACGACACATCGGTGAAGATGGTCTTGTAGTGGGCCAGCGTGAAGTGCTGCGGCCACAGGCTGAAGGTCGACAGGATCTCTTCGTTCGTCTTGAACGACATGTTGACCATCCAGTACACCGGCAGGATGGCGAACACCAGGTAGGCCAGCAGGAACAGCGTCCTCTTCTTGAAGCGTCGCTCATCCATGGTTCGCCTCCGATTTGTCGGCTGTACCCACCCGCTGCATCCAGTTGTAGAGAATGAAACACAGCAGCAGGATGATCAAAAAGTAGATCAGCGAAAACGCCGCCGCCGGGCCCAGGTCGAACTGGCCGACCGCCTTCTGCGTCAGGTATTGCGAGAGGAAGGTGGTGGAGTTACCGGGGCCACCGCCGGTCAGAACGAAGGGCTCGGTGTAGATCATGAAACTGTCCATGAAACGCAGCAGCACCGCGATCATCAACACACCGCGCAGCTTGGGCAGCTGGATGTAGCGGAACACCGCGAGCTTGGATGCACCGTCGATGCTCGCGGCTTGGTAGTAGGCGTCGGGAATGGCGCGCAGGCCGGCGAAGCACAACAAAGCGACGAGCGGCGTCCAGTGCCACACGTCCATCAGCAGCACCGTGAGCCAGGCATGCGTGGCGTTGCCGGTGTAGCTGTAGTTGAAGCCGAGTTTCGACAACGCTGCGCCCATCAGGCCGATGTCGGCACGGCCGTAGATCTGCCAGATCGTGCCGACCACGTTCCACGGAATCAGCAGCGAGATGGCGACCAGCACCAGCACCGCGGACGACTTCCAGCCCTTGGCCGGCATCGACAAAGCGAGCGCGATGCCGAGCGGGATCTCGACCAGCAGCACCGAGAGCGAGAAGCCGATCTGGCGCACCAGCGCTTCAAGCAGATCGTCGTCGCGCATCACCGACTTGAACCATTCGGTGCCGACGAAGATGCGGCGCTCGGGCGAGATGATGTCTTGCACCGAGTAGTTCACGACCGTCATCAAAGGCAGGATGGCCGAGAACGCGACGCACAACACGACCGGCAGGATCAGGAACCAGGCTTTCTGGTTGACGGGTTTCATGCTTGCACCCCAGTGACCAACACGTCGTTGCGATAGAAGCAGGTGTGGCTGCCCACCACGCCGAGCCAGACCGCGTCGCCGGCTTTCGGAATGGATTGCTCCGGGCTCAACCGGGCGCGGATCAGCGACTCGGCGGCACCGCTACCGATGCGCGCCGTGACGAGCCAGTAGGTGCCGATGTCTTGCGCCTGCGTCACCACCGCCGGCAAGGCGCCGGGTGTGCCCGCGGCAACGAGAGCCACGTATTCAGGGCGCACGCCGAGCTTGAGCGTGTCGCCGCCGCCCGCCAATGCGGCATTCGCCGCCATCACGCGCCGGCCGGCCACGTTCACTCCGGATGCATCGGAAGTGGCGGGCAAAAAGTTCATGCCCGGCGAGCCGATGAAGTGGCCGACGAAGGTGTGCTGCGGCCGCTCGAACAGGTCGGAAGCGCTGCCGATCTGCACCGCGCGGCCACGCGTCATCACGACCACCTGGTCGGCGAAAGTGAGCGCCTCGACCTGGTCGTGCGTGACGTAGATCAGCGTCAGCTTCAGCTCGTGGTGAATCTGCTTCAGCTTGCGGCGCAGCTGCCACTTCAGGTGCGGGTCGATCACGGTCAGCGGTTCGTCGAAGAGCACCGCCGACACGTCTTCACGCACCAGGCCGCGGCCGAGCGAGATCTTCTGTTTCGCATCGGCCGTGAGGCCGGCGGCGCGCGTGTTGAGCTGCCCGCTCATCTCCAGCATCTCGGCGATCTTGCCGACGCGCTGCTTGATCTTCTCAGTCGCCACACCGCGGTTGCGCAGCGGGAACGCGAGGTTCTCGGCCACCGTCATCGTGTCGTAGATCACCGGAAACTGGAACACCTGCGCGATGTTGCGCTGCTGCGGCGTGCGCGCCGTCACGTCCACGCCGTCGAACTTGACGCTGCCGTGCGAAGGTTTGACGAGGCCCGAGACGATGTTGAGCAGCGTCGTCTTGCCGCAGCCCGACGGGCCGAGCAGGGCGTACGCGCCGCCGTCGTCGAAGCTCATCTTCAGCGGCAGCAGCGCGTAGTCCTCGTCGCGCTGCGGGTTCGGCTTGTAGGCGTGCGCCAGATCGAGTTCGATGCGGGCCATGATTCAGGCTTTCCCGGGCGCGACGAGCAGGTTGCCGTCGGCGCCGAACACATAGGCTTGCGCCGGGTTCAGGTACAGCGTGATGGCTTCTCCGAGGCCGAACACGTGCACGCCGGTGAGTTGCGCGACGAGCTCGCCGATCTGGGTGTGCACGTGCACGTAGGTGTCGGAGCCGGAGATTTCGGCGAGTTCGACCTTGCCGGGCAGGGCGAGGTCGCCGTCGCGGGCCTGCACCCGCAGCGCACCGGCACGCACGCCGAGCGTGAGCGCGTCCGACCGGCCTGCCGGCAGCGCCACGGCCAAGGCGACACCGCCGGGCAGCGCCACGCCGTTTGCATTCGCGGTGCCCGCGATCAGGTTCATCGGCGGGTCGCTGAAAGCGCGCGCGACGCGGATCGACTTCGGTCGGTGAAAGACTTCGGCGGTCGGCCCGTATTGCAGCAGTTCGCCGGCGTCCATCACCGCGGTGTATCCGCCGAGCAGCAGCGCTTCGGTCGGTTCGGTGGTGGCGTAGACGACGGTCGACTGGCCGCTGGCGAACAGCAGCGAGAGTTCGTCGCGCAGCTCTTCGCGCAGTTTGTAGTCGAGGTTCACGAGCGGTTCGTCGAGCAGCATCAGCGGCGCATTCTTCGCCAGCGCGCGGGCCAGCGCCACGCGCTGCTGCTGGCCGCCCGAAAGCTCGGCCGGCAGGCGCTTCAGGAAAGGCTCGATGTGCAGCTTGGCCGCGAGTTCGCCCACCCGCGCGTCGATGTTCTTCTCTTTGCGCAGCTTCAGCGGCGAGGCGATGTTGTCGGCCACCGTCATCGACGGGTAGTTGATGAACTGCTGGTAGACCATCGCCACGTTGCGCTCGCGCACCGCCTTGCCGGTCACGTCGACGCCGTCGGCGAGCACGCGGCCTTTGGCCGGCGCGTCCAGGCCCGCCATCACGCGCATCAGCGTGGTCTTGCCGGCTTGCGTGGCGCCGAGCAGCACGGTCACCGCCAGCGGCACCAGCGTCAGGTCGAGCGGATACAGGTGGACCTGTGCGCCCACCCGCTGTTCGATGCGTTCGAGCCTCAGTTCCATGCGGGCTCCGTCGCGCGTGATGCCGTGGTCGAGGCGGCCGGGCCGGGCCAGTGCGCCGCGCACCAGGTGGCCACAACGGCGCGTTGCGCTGCGCTAAGGTGCAGGCCGAGCTTGCTGCGGCGCCACAGCACGTCGTCGGCGCTGCGCGCCCATTCGTGCTCGTGCAGGTAATTCAACTCGGCTTCAAAGAGACCGGGCGCCACCTCGGCGCCGAGGTTGCGCGCGAGCAAGGTGTCGATGCGTGCGCCATAGGCTCGCGCCAGCCGATGGCACAGCGCGGCGGGCAGTTGCGGGTAGCGCAAGGCAGCGGCTTGCGCGAAGCGGGTGAAGTCGGTGTCGGGGCGCTGCGGCTGGCCGATCCAGGCGCTCAGGTCACCGCCGGGCAGTGACGCGCCATGGGTCCATGCGCCGCGCTTCGCAGCGCTGCCGAGCGGCGCCGTCAGCATGTCTGCGGCCTCTTCGGCGAGCTTGCGGAAGGTGGTGATCTTGCCGCCCCAGACCGTGAGCAAGGGCGCGTGGGTGCTATCGAGTTCGAGCAGGTAGTCGCGGGTCACGGCCGACGGGTCGCCCGATTCGTCGTCGAGCAGCGGGCGCACGCCGGCATAGCTCCAGACCACGTCCTGCGGCGTCAC
>JAYVTD010000240.1:0-2562 GCA_043774765.1 Rhizobacter sp.
GGCATCGAAGTCGTAGGTGACTTGCAATGCAGGGGGCAGCACCACCTCGGGCAGGTAGCGCATGTTGCGGCGCAGCGAGCGCATCTGCGCCGCTTGCGCCGGGTCGCGCGCCCACAGGCGCGTCGGGTGGCGGCCGGCCGTGCTCACCGCCAGCGCCGTGCCCCATGCGCCCGCGCCCAGGACAGTGAGATTCATGCTGGACGGCTGACCTCAGGCCAGCGCCGGGCCGCCACGGGCCACGAAGAGGCCCATCGCGTGGACCTCGGCGGCCTGAGCTCCCCTCGGGGGGCGGTGCCGAAGGCGCCTTGGGGCGGTCATTCAGGCGCTGGTGATGATGCCCGAGCCGTTGCTCGGCGCCGCGGCGGCGCCCTGCGCCTGCTGCGCTTCGTACATCGCCTGGAAGTTGACTTCCGCGAGCAGCACCGGCGGGAAACCGGCACGGGTGCACACGTCGGAGACGATGGCACGCAGGTACGGGTAGATGATGCCCGGGCAGGCGATGCCGACGATCGGCTGCAGCTGGTCTTCGGGAATGTTGCGGATCTCGAAGATGCCACCCTGCTTGGCTTCGACCAGGAACAGCACCTTGTCGTTGACCTTGGTCGTGACCGTGGCGGTGACCGTCACTTCGTACACGCCGTCGGCGATCGGATCGGCGCCGAGAGCGAGGTTGATGTCGACTTGCGGCTGGCCCTGTTCGAGCAGGATCTGCGGCGAGTGGGGTTGCTCCAGCGACAGGTCCTTCAGATAGATGCGCTGAATCTGGAACACGGGGCTCTGGGTATCGTCGGCCATGGGAATCTCGGGTTGGATGAGAGTGCTTGCGCGTGCTGCGCGCTGAGCGGAGCCCGGCATTATGGCCGAGCGGGTTTGCAGCTCGGGCCGGGTCAGGCGCCGGCGAGCAGGGGCAACAGTTCGCCCCGGCGGTCGAGCTCGACCAGGTCGTCGCAGCCGCCGACGTGCGTGTCGCCGATGAAGATCTGCGGCACGGTGCGGCGCCCGGTGAGCTGCATCATCGTGCTGCGCTTGGCGGGCTCGAGGTCGACCCGCACTTCGTCGATCTGCTCGACGCCACGCTGCTTCAGCAGGGCCTTGGCGTGCACGCAGTACGGGCAACTCTGCGTCAGGTACATCTTCACCGCTTGCATACCGTGGGCTCCGCTCAGGCGGTCTTTTCGACCGGCAGGTTGGCTTCGCGCCAGGCGGCCAGACCGCCCGCCAGGGCTTGCGAATTTTCGAAGCCGAGCTTCTTCAGCGTGGCCACCGCGCGGCTGGCGCGGCTGCCGGTCGGGCACAGCACGACGAGTGGCAGCGCCTTGTTCTTGGGCAGGTCGTTCGACGCTTCCAGGCTCGCCAGCGGCACGCTCTTCGCGCCGACCGCGTGGCCGGCGGCGTATTCGGCCGGCTCGCTTACGTCGATCAATACCGCCTTCTCGCGGTTGATGAGCTGCACCGCGGCGCTGGCCGAGACCTTGCCGCTGCCACCGGCGCCCTTGTTGAGCATCGGCCAGATGAGCAAGGCACCCGATGCGGCGGCGGCGAGAAACAGGAACCAGTTGTCGATGAAGAACTTCACAGGCGCGCCGATGGGTTGGTGTCAGGACGCCGATTATAGAATTCCGGCGCCAGGCGCCCTGCCCGTGCGCGCCAATGCCCCCCATCCACTCCACCCGGACCCGGCCCCATGCACAAGCTCGTTCTGATTCGCCACGGCGAGTCCACCTGGAACCTGGAAAACCGCTTCACCGGCTGGACCGATGTCGAGCTCACGCCGCTCGGCGTGCAGCAGGCGCAGCAATCAGGCCGTTTGCTGAAGGCCGAAGCTTACGATTTCGACGTGGCCTACACCTCGGTGCTCAAGCGCGCGATCTGGACACTCTGGCACGCGCTCGACCAGATGGACCGCACCTGGCTGCCCGTGGTCAACGACTGGCGCCTGAACGAGCGCCACTACGGCGCGCTGCAAGGCCTGAACAAGGCCGAGACGGCCAAGAAGTTCGGCGACGAGCAGGTGCTCGTGTGGCGCCGCAGCTACAACACGCCGCCGCCGGTGCTAGCCGCCGCCGACCCGCGCAGCGAGCGTGGCGACGTGCGCTACGCAAAACTGAAACCCGGCGACGTGCCGCTGACCGAATGCCTGAAGGACACGGTCGCACGCGTGCTGCCGCTGTGGAACGAAACGCTCGCGCCGGCGATCCGCTCCGGCCAGCGCGTGCTGATCGCCGCGCACGGCAACAGCATCCGCGCGCTGGTGAAGTACCTCGATGGTGTGTCCGACGCCGACATCGTCAACCTGAATATCCCGAACGGCATCCCGCTCGTCTACGAACTCGACGACACGTTGAAGCCGATCCGCAGCTATTACCTGGGTGACGCCGAAGCGGCAGCAAAGGCGGCCGCGGCGGTGGCGGCGCAGGGCAAGAAGGGCTGACGCCTCAGGCGGCGAGTGCCGCAGCGATGTCGCCACGCAGTTGCTCGGCCAGCGCGCGCCGGTCGGCCAACGCCGTCTCTCGCGGTGGCAGCAAGGCGACGCGCACGACCAGCGCGTCGCCGCTGGCCACC
>JAYVTD010000241.1:0-5867 GCA_043774765.1 Rhizobacter sp.
CATGTCGATGATCAGGAACGGGATGAAGATCAGGAAGCCGATCTGGAACGCGCTCTTCAGCTCGCTCGTCACGAAGGCCGGCACCAGCACCTTGAACGGAACGTCGGCGGTCGCAACAGTGGGGTCGACTTTCGCGAGCTTGGCGAACAGCATCACATCGGCCTGGCGCGTCTGCTTGAGCATGAAAGCGCGCATCGGCACCTCGCCGCGTTTCAGCGCTTCGTCGAACTGGATCTTGTTTTCGGCAAACGGCTGGTAGGCCTCGGCGTAGACCTTGTCGATGGTCGGGCTCATCACGAAGAAGGTCAGGAACAGGCTCAGGCCCACCACCACCTGGTTCGGTGGCGCGGCCTGCGTGCCCATCGCCTGGCGCAGCAGGCTCAGCACGATCACGATGCGGGTGAAGCCCGTCATCAGCAGCAGCACGGCCGGCAGGAAACTCAACGCCGTGAAGAACAGCAGCGTCTGAATCGGCACCGAATAACTCGTGCCGCCTGCGCCTTGCCCGACCATCAGCGGCAGGGTCGCGCCGCTCGATTGGGCTAAAGCCGCTGCAGGAACGGCCGAAAACACCGCAAGCGCGCAGAGCGCGGCGAACTGGCGTGACCCGGCCGAAGAAGGAGCGCGTTCAGCGTTCACCGGCCGGGCCCTTGTCTTGTCGCAACTTGCCGAGCATCTGCGCGAAGCCCGGCAAGGCCGGCGTGTTGCTCGCGGGCGCATCGGCCTGCGGCTCCATCGAGTGCAGCGTGGTGATGCTGTTCGGCGTGACACCGAGCACCAGCCAGCGCCGCGCTTCGCCCTGGCCGACCTCGACCGTGACGACACGCTGGCTCGCCGACAGCGGCAGCACCGCCACGTGGCGCATCAGGCTGTGGGGCGAGGTGCCGCCCATCGGCGTGCGCTTGAGCAACCACAGCGCGAGCGGGATCACCGCGATGATCGCGAGGAACCACAGCAGCGACGCTTCCCATGAACTGATGGCCATCGGGTGTCAGCCCCGGCTGAGGCGGCGCATGCGTTCGCTCGGTGTCACGATGTCGGTGAGGCGAATGCCGAACTTGTCGTTCACGACCACGACCTCACCCTGTGCGATCAGGTAGCCGTTGACGAGCACGTCCATCGGTTCGCCGGCCATCGCGTCGAGCTCGACCACCGAGCCGTGCGCGAGCTGCAGGATGTGCTTGATCGGCACCCGCGTGCGCCCCAGTTCCACCGTGAGCTGCACCGGGATGTCCAGGATCATGTTGATGTCGTTGCCCGCCGCGTTGCCGGTGGTCGGGCTGAAGTTCTGGAACGAGGCCGGCGAGACCTGGTCCTGCACCTCGGTGGCCGCTTCGGGTTTCGACTCGGCCAGCGCTGCGGCCCATTCGGCCGCCATCGCGTCGGTTTCGTCGGCGGCGGTGTTGTCAGTGCTCATTGATTTCTCCCATCCAGCCCGGTTGAGAGCTGTTCAACAGTTGATCGACCTTCAGGGCGTATTTGCCGTTGGAGGTGCCGTAGTGGCAATCGAGCACCGGCACGCCGGCGACCTTGGCCTGAATCGACTGGCGCAGGTCGAGTTCGATGAAGTCGCCGGCCTTGAACGACAGCAGTTGTTCTACCGTGGCCGGCGCCTTGGCCAGCTCGGCGATCAGCTCGACCTCGGCCGACTGGATCTGCTCTTTCATCAGGTTGATCCAGCGCCGGTCGGGCTCGCCGGCGTCACCCTGCACGGTCGAATACAGAACGTCGCGGATCGGCTCGAGCGTCGAGTACGGAATGCAGAAGTGGATCGCGCCGCTGGTGTCGCCGATCTCAAGCGTGAAGCTGGTCGTGACGACGATCTCGCTCGGCGTGGCGATGTTGGCGAACTGCGGCTGCATCTCCGAGCGCTGGTAGGCCAGCTCGAGCGGGTAGATGCCGTGCCAGGCCTTCTTGTACTCGGCCGTCACCACGTCGATCAGGCGGCTGATCACGCGGATCTCCGTGGCCGAAAAGTCGCGCCCTTCGATGCGGGTGTGGTACTTGCCGGCGCCGCCGAAGAGGGCGTCGATGACCGAGAACACGAGCGTCGGGTCGCACACGATCAGGCCCGCGCCACGCAGCGGTTTCACGCTGACGATGTTGAAGTTGGTCGGCACCACGATCTCGCGCAGGAAGGCGCTGTACTTCTGCACCTTGGTCGGGCCGATCGAGATCTCGGGGCTCTTGCGGATCAGGTGAAACACACCGAGCCGTATGTTGCGGGCGAAGCGCTCGTTGATGATCTCCATCGTTGGCATGCGCCCACGAACGATCCGCTCCTGGCTTGCCAGGTCGTAGTCGCGGATCGAGCCCTTTTCGGCCTGCTCCGGCTCCAGGCTCTGGCTGTCGCCGGTGATGCCTTGTAAAAGCGCATCGACTTCGTCCTGAGAAAGAATCGGCTGGCTCATGTCCGCCCCTCGCCCGGGGGGATGCGGGCCGGCTTGGGGCGGCCCGGCGCTCGGCCCGCGCTCTTGGCTGGCACGGGTGTGTTCATTGGATGATGAAGTTCGAAAAGTGCACGTGCAGGATCGGGTTCGGCACGGCCGCGACTTTCCTGGCTTTTTTCTTCGGCTTTTTCTCGACCTCGTCGTCGCCCTCTTCCGTGACGGCGGGGCTGTCGGCTGGCTTCGCCTGGCTCACCGCTTCGGGCTCGGCCACCTCGATGCCCATCGTGCGGGCGGCTTCGCGCTGCACCTGCAGCGCCAGCATTTCCTTGCCCGAGCGCTCGAGCAGCTCGGCCGAGGTCTTGTGCGCGAGGATCATCAGGATGCCGTTGCGGATCGCCGGCATGTAGAGCTTGAGTTCGTCGCCGAACTTGGCGTCTTGCAGTTCGAGCGTGATGCCGATCTGGGCGTAGCGGTCAACTTCCTTGTCGGCCAGGTTCACGACGAAGGGGTCGAGCGGCAGGAAGTTCGGCGGGTGTTTCGGGTCGCGCTTGGCTGCCTTGTGCTCGCCGACCGCCCCGCCTTCTTCGGCCGCGGCCGCTTCTTCAGCGGCGTGGGCCGCCTTCTTCTTGAAGTAGATCGCCGCACCACCCCCGCCGCCGAGCAGCACGAGCAGCGCCACGGCGACCATGATGATCAGCTTCTTCTTGCCCTTCTTGGCGGGCACGGGGGCGCCAGCGTCGGGGGCAGGGGCAGCGGCAGCAGACATCTTTTCTCCTTCAACGGCAGGGCACGTGCCGGCGCGGCAAGGGGCTGCGCAAGGGCACTGGCATGAAGGAAATTATGGAAACGCCGCCCCGTTTGCGAAGCCGGGATAAGCGCTGCTTTTGTTGCCCAGTCCGGCGCACCCGGCCCGCTCAGGCGTACAGGTCGACGCCGCCGGCGGCGATGGCACGGCGCTGCGGCACGGCGCGCGGCGGCGTCTCGCCGGCGTCGGCATCACGCCGGTGGCCATGGCCGGTGTCGCCCGCCGTGTCGGGCGGCGCGTTGCGGCCGCCGGAATGCTGCGACACACCACCGCCGGTGAGCGTGAAGCCGGCGTCGCGCAGGGCACCGGCCAGCTCGGGCAGGCTGGCTTCAATCGCGTGGCGGGTGGCGGCCAGGTCGGCACCGAAGTCGACCCGGGCACTCGTGCCCTCGATCACGATCTGCACCGACACCGGCCCCATCTCGGCCGGGTTCAGCTGCAGCTCGGCGCGCTGCACGCCGTCGCTGGCGAGCACGCTCATCTGCACACCGAGCGCCTGGGCGAACTCGGGCGAGGCCAGCGCCGTGGGCAGGTTCACGCTCAGCGCTGCGGCGCTCTCGCGCGCAGCGCCAAGCAGCGGGTTGAAGGCCGCGGCGCCGAGCCCGGCCGCCGTCGGCGCGGTTTCTGCGGCCCCCGGTTTCAGGCTGCGCTGGTCGTCGGCCAGGGCCTGGCCGACACGCTGCGTGGCAGCGCCGTCGGCGCGTGTCGCGCTGGCCCACTGTGCCAGCGCCTCTTGCGAAGCGGCGCCAGACTCCAGGCGGGCCTTCGAGTCGGTGGCGGCCTGATCCTTCGCCGCCGCGGTGGCGTCGGCCTTCGCGCCGGCCACCGGGTCGCCGGCCGGCGTGGGCGCTGCGTCGGAGTCGGCCTGGCGCCGCGTCGCCGCGGCCGCAGCGGGCAGTGCGTGCTGTGATGCCGCCAGCCAGGGGGCTGCGGCCGGCTCGGCAACCGGCATGTCGGCGCGCTTGGCGCGGGTGTTCTCGGCCGGGTCTTCCGGTGGCGTTTCGGGCGCCGCCTCGTTGGCGTCGGCGGCCTTCGGGACCCGCTCGGCCGGGCGCTGCGGGCCGGGCTTGTCGGCCACTTTCAATCGGGCCCTGGACGGCGCGTTCGGTGCCGACGGCGCATCGGCCGCGTCGGCTTCGCCGGCCGCTGCCGCATCGGCGCCCTGCGCGCGTGCCTCGGGCGTCGCGGCTTGTGCCGAGCGGCTTTGCCGCAGCAGGCTCGCGAATGCATTCTTCGTGCTGTCGGCGGGTTTGGCCGCGGCCACCGGAGCGGCCGCAGTGACGGGAGAGGCGGGGTTCGTGACCTGCATCGTCATGCTCCGCTCAGGCGCTGCGCGGCGCACCGTGGGCACCGCTGCGGCCCCAGGCGGCGCGGGCCGATTGTTCGTCGTTCTGTTTCTGTTCGCTCCGGTCGGCGTCGGCGCGCAGGTCGCGCACACGCCGCTCGATCAGCCGGCGCACCGACGCGCAACGCACCTCGACCGCGCGCAGCTCGCTGCCGGCGCGTTCGGCCTGCTGCGCCGTGTGTTCTGCCGCGCGGGCCTGTTGTTCGACGGCCTGGCTCAGGCGCTCCATGAAGCCTTGGTAACAACGCACGAGTTCGATCTTGCCAACGCTTGCAAACTGCTTCTGCCAGCGCTGTTCGTACTCGCTGCGGTAGGTCAGCAGCTGTTCGGCCTGGGCCTCGGCCGCGCTGTGGGCGGTCTGCGCCCGCAGGTGATCGGCCAGCGCCATGTCGCGCTCGCGTTCGGTCTGGGCCAGCAGGGTGGTGAGTGGGTGCAAAGAGGTCATGGGGCGTGGGTTCCGTGACAGGGGGAAGAGGAAGTTCAGCCGCCGATGGCGCTGTGCAGTTGCGCCAGGCTGGCGTCGAGCGTGGCCGGCTGGTGCATGTTCTGTTGCAGCAGCGCCGTCATCGGCGAGTGCAGGCGCACGGCGGTGTCGAGGTCGTGGTCGTGGCCGGGTGCATAGGCGCCGAGCTGGATCAGGTCGCGCGCCTTGTTGTGGCGTGCGTGCAGCTGGCGAAAGCGCCGCGCAGCGTCGATGTGTTCGGTCGAGGCCACGTTGCCCATCACGCGCGAGACCGACTTCTCGATGTCGATGGCCGGGTAGTGGCCGGCTTCGGCGAGCTCGCGCGAGAGCACGATGTGGCCGTCGAGAATGCCGCGGGCGGCGTCGGCGATCGGGTCTTGCTGGTCGTCGCCTTCGGAGAGCACGGTGTAGAACGCGGTGATCGAACCGCCCCCGGCCACGCCGTTGCCGCTGCGCTCGACCAGCTGCGGCAGTTTGGCGAAGCAGCTCGGCGGGTAACCCTTGGTCGCGGGCGGCTCGCCGATGGCCAGCGCGATCTCGCGCTGCGCCATCGCATAACGCGTCAGCGAGTCCATCAGCAGCAGCACGTTCATGCCGCGGTCGCGAAAGTGCTCTGCGATCACGGTCGCGTAGCTCGCGCCCTGCATGCGCACCAGCGCCGGCGAGTCGGCCGGCGCGGCGACGACGACCGAACGTTTCATGCCGGCCTCACCCAGGATGTCTTCGATGAATTCCTTCACTTCGCGGCCGCGCTCGCCGATCAGTCCGACCACGATCACGTCGGCCGCGGTGTAGCGCGCCATCATGCCGAGCAGCACCGACTTGCCGACGCCGGTGCCGGCGAACAGGCCGATGCGCTGGCCG
>JAYVTD010000242.1:0-2646 GCA_043774765.1 Rhizobacter sp.
GCCGATGTGCGCAGCGCGCCGATACAGATCGCGCGGAAAAGTCTGTGCTTCGTCCCACGCGTTGACGTGCGGCGCGATCTCGGCAGCGACAAAAGCGCGCACGCTGTCGCGGAAGAGTTCGTGCTCGGCGCCCAGCTTCATCGGGCGATTTCGATCAGCACCTGACGCGCCGCGACCTGATCGTCGATGCGCGTGTGCACCGCACTGACGGTGCCGGCGAACGGGGCGACGATCCGGTGCTCCATCTTCATCGCTTCCATCACGAGCAGCAGGGCGCCGGCCTGCACTCGCGCGCCCGGCTCGGCGTGGAGCTGCGTGATGCGCCCGTGCATCGGTGCACGCAGCGCGCCCGCTGTGGCGGCTTGTGCGCCTTGCGTGCCGACCAGCCGCAGGTCGCGCAGCGTGGCCTCGACGCCGTCGCACAGCCACCAGGAGTTGTCGCCGTCGTGAACGCAGCGTGCGGTGACGGGTTTGCCGTCGATCGACGCCTGCACGGTCGAGCGGCTCTTGCGTTCGAGGCCGGCGAGCGTGTGCCTGACATCACCGCAGCGCGCGACGAGCACGCGCGGCGTGCCGCTCAGCTGCCATGTCTCGGGCGCGCCGGCGGCTTCGATCGGCGCGGCCGTGTCGATGCGGTCCGAGGGTGTCCAGCCGGCCCAGAGCGACGGCAGCGCGGCTTGCGGCAGCAGCGCGTGGCTCGCTGCGGCCAGTGCGCGCAGCCAGGTGGGCACGTCGCTCGCACGCGCGGCGTCGGCAGCGAAGTGCTGGCCCAGGAACGCCGTGGTCACCGCGTCGCCGCTAAAAGCCGGGTGCCGCAGCACGCGGGCAAGGAACGCGCGATTCGTGGTCACACCGAGGCACGCAGTACGGTCCAGCGCGTCGGCCAGCTGGTGAAGGGCGTCGTCGCGGTTCGGCCCGTGTGCGATCAGCTTCGCGAGCATCGAGTCGTAATACGGGCTGACTTCGCAGCCGCTGGCCAGCGCGTGATCGCAGCGCACGCCGCGCGGCGGCTGCCAGTGGCGCACCCGGCCCGATTGCGGCAGGTAGGCGTGGGCGGGATCTTCGGCGCACAACCGCGCCTCGATCGCGTGGCCGCCGCGCTCGTAGCGCGCGAGCGCCTCGTCTTGTGTCAACGGCAACGCTTCGCCGGCGGCAACGCGCAATTGCCACTCGACCAGATCGACGTCGACCAGCGCCTCGGTGACCGGGTGCTCGACCTGCAGGCGTGTATTCATCTCCATGAACCAGAATTCGCCTTGCCCGTCGAGCAGGAATTCGACCGTGCCCGCGCCGACATAACCGACCTCGCGCGCGACCGTGACCGCGACCGCGCCCATGCGCCGGCGCAGTTCGGGCGACACGGCCGGTGAGGGCGCTTCCTCGATGAGCTTCTGGTGGCGGCGTTGCACGGAGCAATCGCGTTCGCCGAGGTGAATGACCTCGCCGTGCATGTCGGCGAAGACTTGAATCTCGACATGGCGGGTGCTGAGAAGCGCGCGCTCGATCAGCAGGCGCGGGTCGCCGAAGGCGGCTTGCGCTTCGGTGGCTGCGGAGGTAAGCGCGGCATCGAGTGCGGGCTCGTCGAGCACCAGACGCATGCCGCGACCGCCGCCGCCGGCGCTGGCCTTGACCATCAGCGGAAAGCCCGTTCGCAGCGCCGCGGCCCGAAGCGCGCCGGGCTGCTGGTCTGCGCCGTCGTAGCCCGGCAACACGGCCACGCCGGCCGCAGCCATGCGCCGGCGGGCGCGCGATTTGTCGGCCATCGCGAGCATCGCGGCGGGGGGCGGGCCGACCCAGACCAGGCCAGCGTCGATCGCCGCCTGGGCGAAGGCGGCGTTCTCGGAGAGAAAGCCATAGCCCGGATGCACGGCTTGCGCGCCACTCGCGTGCGCCGCAGCGATCAGCTTGTCGATGCGCAGATAGGAGTCGACCGGGTGCTCGCCACCGATCGGTATCAGGCTGTCGCCGGCTTGTGTGTGTGGCGCCGCGCGGTCTGCATCCGACGCGACCACGATCGTCTTCAAGCCCATTGCACGCGCCGTGCGCGCGACGCGCGTGACGATCTCGCCGCGGTTCGCGATCAGCAGCGAATCGAAGCGGGTCATTCGTTTGCCTCGTCCGGCAGCACGACCCACGCGGCCGGCTGTTTCGCGGCCATCGCGGCGAGGCCTTGCGCAGCGGCGCCGCTGCGCAGCGCGGCAGCGAAAGCATGCGCGGCGAAATCCAGCGTGGCACCCAGCGGCAGGGCCGCTCGACGCTGCAGGATCGCCTTGGTCGCGCGCAGCGCGGTCGGCTCGGCGCGGCCGAGCTCGGTGAGCAACGCGTTCAGCCGCTCGTGCAGCGCTGCGCCTTCGTGCAGCTCGTCGGCCAGGCCACCCGCCAGCGCCTGCGCGGCTGTGATGCGCCGGCCCGTGAGCAGCAGCCTCAGCGCCGCGCCATGCCCGAGCCGCGCCGCCATGAAGGGCGCGATCTGCGCCGGCGGCAGGCCGAGCGTGACCTCGGGCATCGCGAATTGAGCGTTGCTCGCAGCAATCACGAAATCGCAGGCCGCCGCGAGCCCGGCGCCGCCGCCCACGGCTGCCCCTTCGACGACTGCAATGGTCGCGACAGGGCAGGCCTGCAGCCGTTCCAGCATTGCGCCGAAGC
>JAYVTD010000243.1:0-6372 GCA_043774765.1 Rhizobacter sp.
TGAGCCAGCATTCATGCGGGTTCTTTGACTCCGGGCTTCGACCGTGGCCCCGTCGGTGGCCCCGTCTTCCCCGCTGCCTCAGCCATCGCGTGCTGGGGCGGATTCGACGCACCTGAGGCGCCTCTTACCCATAGCCCGCCGTGGCCGCGATCCGACATCCACAGCCGGCCGAACAATCGGTCAGTGGTAGACCCGCGCCCCGGCCGTCGCGCCCGACACGAAGATGTGCGCGAACACCGCGTTCGCCTTGAGATCGATCTCGTCGGCGTCGTAAACGCCATCCGGCAGGTTCGCGAACAGGTGCTTGATGATCTCGGCCTTTACCTGCGCCTGCGCGGTCGCCTTCTCCTTCCAGCGGTCGATCTGCAGCTTGCCGTCCGACAGTGTCTGCAGCAGGTCCTTTGCCACGGCCTTGATCTTCTCGCGGTCGCCCTTGGTCAGCGAATCTTTCTGCAGCAGGTCGAACACCGCAAGCTGCGCCTCGCTGTCCATCCCCTCGCGAAGGTAGCGCTTCTGCTCTGCGTCCAGCCCATCGTTGAACGTGAACAGATCGTCCATGACCTTCTGAATCTCGACCGCGTCCTTGTCGCGGTTGTACTCGGCCACGATCTCCTGGTAGCGCTCGTACAGGTCCACCCGTGACGGGTTGACGGCCACCATGGCCGCCAGCCGCTGCTCCAGCTTTTCCTGCAGGTTCAGCATCACCACACTCTTGTGCGGCGTCTTGTCGAACTCGGCGCGCAGGCGGGCAAAGTCGATCCTTGACAGGTCGTAGCGCGGAGGCGGAGGCTGCTTGGCCCCGTGCGCAGCCGGCCCGCCGTCTGTCGTCAACGCGGTGTCCACCACGTCGTACAGCGACTGCAGCAGCGCGCTGACATCCGGTGCCGTCCGCGCCGCCTGGAGCTTGTTGTAAATCGCGGAGATCGCGCCTTCCTCGATGTCGTGCGCGAACAGCCCAGGGTTGGGGAACAGGGCGCGGTAGCGCGCCTGGACATCCTCGACGATGACCTGGTAGGTCTTGCGGCGCTCGATGCTTTCGCTGAGCAGGTTCACCGCCGTCAGCAGCAACTCCTGCTTGGCAAAGCCCTTGGCCGCGATGAGCGCGTCCAGGTCGAACCCCATGCCGGCGAGGTGTTCGCGCGCATGTTTCAGGCTCTGCGCGTACTCGGCCAGCGCTGCGCTGTCGTCGCGCACGGTGTCCTCTTCGCCTTCTCCCTTGCCCGTGCCACCACGATCGCCTTGGGCGAAGGTGGCCAGCGCCTTGCGCAGGCTCTTCAGCATGCCGTTGTAGTCGATCACCAGGCCGTGCTTCTTGCCGCCGCCCACGCGGTTGACCCGCGCGATCGCCTGCATCAACGTGTGGCCCTGCATCGGCTTGTCCAGATACATCGTCGCCAGACACTTCACGTCGAAGCCGGTCAGCCACATGGCACAGACGATGGCCACCCGGAAGGGGTGCTCAGGCTTCTTGAACTCGTGCTCCAGGTTGCGCTTCACCATCTTCTCGCGGTGCGGCGTGATGGCCAGCGGCTCGTCGCGGAAGTTCTTCCACTTGGCAAAGTCGACCACCTCGCCCTGCTCCTGCGACACCACCACGCAAATCTCGGTCGCCTGGATCCACGCCACGTGTGCCCGGCGCGTCTTCAGCAGGTCAGATGGCGCCTTGCCCTTGGCGGCGAACAAGGCCTCCTCTTCGGCCACCTGTGCGTCCAGCTTCTCCGCCAGCGCCTGCCACTTGTGCACGATCAGGTCGTGCAGCTTCACGCACGTGATCTTGTCCAGGCACACCACCAAGGCCTTGCTGGCACCGCCCGCCACCACCTGCCAGCGCTGGTGGTAGTGCTCGACGAAGTCCGTCGCCACCTTGTCCAGCCGGGTCGGCGCCGTCAGGATGGGGTAGTCGCGGGCCAGCTCGCGGTAAAGCTTGTCTTCCTTCTCGTCCGTCCACGGGTCTTCGGCCGTGGCCGACAACTTGGCGGCTTCGATGTGCTGCGCCAAGCGCTCGCTGACCTTCGGGTCGACGATCTTCAGCTTCTCGCCCCGGTTCTCGTAGAACAGCGGCAGCGTTGCGCCATCGGCCACGGCGCGCTTGAAGTCGTAGATCGACACGTAGTCGCCGAAGACCTGGCGGGTGAGCTGCTTCTCGCCGTCGTCGATCAGCGGCGTGCCGGTAAAGCCCAGGAACTTGGCGCGCGGCAGGCCCTTGCGCATGTTCAGCGCCAGCCGACCGTATTGGGTGCGATGCGCCTCGTCCGAGATGACGATGATGTCGTCGCGCATCGAATACGGCTCGGTCACGCGCTCGCGGTACTTCTGGATCAGCCCGAACACGTAGTGCCGGTTCTGGTCGCGCAGCATCCTGCGCAGCGCGTCGCCGTTCTTGGCCTGGTCGGTCTTGCTGTTGGCGCGGCCTGCGCTGGTGTAGGTGCCGGCGATCTGGTCGTCCAACTCGGAGCGGTCGGTCACCACGACGAAGGTGTAGCTGCCCGACAGGCGGCGGCGGACCTTCTCGGTCAGGAACAGCATCGAGTACGACTTGCCGGAGCCCTGCGTGTGCCAGAACACGCCCAGCTGCCCTACGTCGACTTCGGCCTTCACCTTCGGGTCGGTCGAGGTCAGGCGCTCGATCACCCGATTGACGCCCAGGTATTGATGGTTGCGCGCCACGATCTTCTGCGTGGTTTCGTCGCCGGCATCGAAGAGCATGAAGTTCTCGACGATGTCCAGCAGGCGCGCTCGGTCCAGCATTCCGGCCAGCAGCAGGGGCAACAGCGGCTGCTCGGGCTTGGGCTCGGGGTCGTCCTCGTCGAGCCGCTTCCAGCGGTAGAAGTGATCCCTCGGCGACGTGATGGAGCCGTACTGCGCGTCGTGCCCATTCGAGATCACCACCAGTGCGTTCCAGTGGAACAGGTGCGGAATGGTGTCCAGGTAGTCGGCGTAGTTCTTCTTGTAGGCGCTGTCGATGTGCACCTCGAAGCGCTTCAGTTCGATGAACACCAGAGGCAGGCCATTGACGAAGCCGATGATGTCCGGCCGCCGAAGCCACAGGCTGCCGCGCACCCACAGCTCACGCACGGCGAGATAGCGGTTGTTGGCGGGTTTGTCGAAGTCGATCAGACGCAGGCGGCGTTCCACCAGCTTGCCCGCAGCGTCGCGCACCTTGACCAGCACGCCGTCGCGCAGGAGCCGGTACTTGGCCTCGTTCATCTTCACCAGGCTCTGGGTGGCATCGTCCTGCAGCACGACGGCCAGGGCCTGCGCATAGGCGGCCTCGGGCAGACCCGGGTTCAGGCGCCGCAGCGCGGCCATCACATCGCGCGACAGCACTACTTCACGATCGGACGCGCGCCCGAGCAAGCTGCCTGGGCCGAAGCCGCCCTCGTCCTGCGCGAACACCGTCTCCCAGCCCAACTGCTGGGCCAGGAAGTCGGAGGTCGGCGCCTGAATCAGCGCGTCTTCGGAGTAGTCCTTGCTCGCCATTGGCCCGTCGCGCTCCGTTTCAAGCCGCCGCCAACGGGCGGGCTCCCAAGATGAACCGTGCGCGCTCGATACGCAGCATCTCGTACGGCGTCATGAACCGCAGCCCCAGACCGATGCACACGTTCGGAATCTTCACTTTTCGCGGCGAATTGGCAGCGACTTCGTGGGTCACCACCACGTGCCCACCAGCCAGCGCATGGGCCACGAGGTAGAAGTCGGCCACCTGCAGAAAGGTGTTCACGGCGGCCGGCTCGTACTGCTGGCCGGTGACCCAGGCGCTGACCTCCCCGAAACGCGCCGCCACTGCCGCATCGGTACGGCGGAAGAAGCCGTTGCCGCGCTGCCCAGCCCACACCGTCAGTTCATCGGCGCCCGCGGCCAGCTCGTCGCCCACCTTGTCGATGCTCAACACCGTGCCAGCGGCGTTATGGGTGATCAGCCATTCCCAGAACGCCGGGCAAAAGTCCAGTCCGTAGTGCAGGTTCTTGGCCTGGATGAAGACGTTGGCGTCCAGGAGGTAGCTCAAGCCAGTACCCCCAGTTCGCGCGCCGCTTCGTAGAACGTGGCCGACTTGCGCACGCCCAGCATGCGGAAGGCGTCCTGAAACAGGGTCTGCCCCTCCAGCGTGCTCGTGACGATCGCGCGTGCGAATCGCTTGCCGGTGCGCGCGCCGAGCGTGCGGTAGAAGTCGCCGCCACCCGCGCCGCGCTGGTCCAGGTCACGCAGTCGCTCCACCTCGGCGCGGTAGTACTGCCACAAGCTCGCTTGGTTCAGGAAGCCGGCATCAAACAGGCGGCGCAGCGCCACCAGCGTACTGACCTTGAACTCCCTCGCCAGGCGCTGAATCTGCTGCGGCACCGGCTCATCGGGCCGATGAGACTCGCGCGTGGCCTGCAAGGGCATCAGCAACTCGGCGGCCACTTGGTTGCACCAGCGCTCGGTCTGCTGCTCGGGCAGGCGGCCCACCTCGGAGTCCGACACGCCGGTGGCCCCCAGCCACACGTGCGCCAGCTCATGGGCCAGCGTGAACATCTGCGCTGCCTTGCTGTCCGCCGCGTTCAGAAAGACCAGCGGCGCCAGGTCGTCGGCGAGCGCGAAGCCGCGGAACTCGCCCACGTCCAGCTTGCGGTGGCTGTTGCTACCAACGATGGAGGAGGCCATCACCAGCACGCCGGCATCTTCAGCCTTGGCGATCAGCTGGCGCAGCGCCTCGGTCCAGGTGGGCAATTCCCGGCGCTCTGCGGCGGAGAGGTTCATCACCTCGCGCATGCGCCGCGCCACCGTCTCGGGCTGCTGCTGCAGGCTCGCACTACCGACGAACGCCAATCCGAGCAGGCCATTCACACGGGCGTGGTCGCGGAACCAGTCCTGCCGCTGCTGGCACAGGTACAGCGTGTCGAGCAGCGCGCTGCTGGGCTCGCGCAGCGCTTCGTCGCGCAGCGTTCGGAAGTCGGGCACCGGCAGCGCCATCGCCGGCGGCTGAGGCAGGAAGAAGTAGCCGATGGCCGTGTGCGTGAGCCGGGAGAAGTCTTCCAGTTGCTTGAGCGTCGGCTGCGCGTCGCCTTCGAGCCAGCGACGCCATTTGGGAAAGCGCCGCGTCAGTTCGTCGGCGTGCAGGCGCGCGCGCTGGGCGGCCCAGCGCAGCACCGGCACGGACGCGGGCACCGTGGTCATGTTGTGGCTTCTTCAGGCAGGCGGATCGAGCTAACGTCGAGTTTGCCGGACATCAGTCTGGGCAGCAGCAGGTTTCTGGCGCGGGCGAGCTGCTCAATCTGTTCGCGCAGACAAACAACCTGCCACATCAGATCATTCAACGTACCTAGCTGCGCATCGACACCGACTGGGACGCGCAGTTCGATCTGCTTTAAGTGCTTTGCACCTAGATGTGCAACCGTTGCTCCTTGGATCGACCGTTCCAGCTCCTTGATTGGCTCGCTGAGGGCGAGGCCGATATAGGCTCGAAGCACTTCGCTTCTCGGTCGAACGCGACAGACGCGCTGGACGAGCAGTCCCTTCGGACCGGCCCAGTGATTCATGTGAAAGATTCCGTCCATGCCGATCAGCAGATCGCCCCGCAGTACCTCGTAGTCGCCGTCCACCTCCTCAGTCGTAAACGTGCTGACTTGAACGCTCGGAACATCACGAATGCGAATCGCAGGCAGGCCAGCACCGTCAATGTTGAACAGTTCAGACTTGAACGGAAAGCCGTAGACTACGTCGCAGACGTTGAAAAGATTCTCCCGAACCCACCCCTGCGGCAAACCATCTGTCACGCGCGCAGATTCATAGCCGGGAAAGCACAGATGCACGAACCACTCGCGGTACAGGCGGCGGGCGGCGTCTTCGAGCAGCGCGATACGGCGCTCGTTCGTAGCGATCAGGTCGTCGTAAGTATCAAGGACGGAAGCAATGGCCTTTTGAGACGGCAAATCCGGCGCCAAAATGCGAACCTTCTTGATGCGCTCGGGCGCCGTATGCTTGACCTTTGCGCCCGTCGCACTTGCCCTGAGCCGCGCTCGAACGTTGGCTGTGTTGAAAACCCAATAAAGGTAGCGCCGATCCAGCAGATCGGGATCGGTTACCTGAACTAGGCCAAGGCGCTGGTTGTGCAGAAACTTGCCCTTTGCGGGAATGCGTGCAGCGCTCCCAAGCAGGCCTTCTCCCTGCTCCGTCATAGCAACGATCAGATCGCCTGCGCTCAGCAAGTATTCGGACGGAAAGTCGGCGTGGTAGTAGCGCTCTTTACCCTCTCGGACTCGAAAGCCCCCTGCCTCAAGGAAGTTGCCCGGCGTCAGAACCAGATACTCCCCCGACGACGCGAAGTGCTCGCCCTTGAAAGCGAATCCGTGCTTGACGTGGAGGCCCTCGCCAAGCTGAATCTCGCGCCAGCTC
>JAYVTD010000244.1:0-3119 GCA_043774765.1 Rhizobacter sp.
GCCGACGAGAGCGGCATGATGATCAGCCTGATCCAGTCGAACTACATGGGCTTCGGCAGCGGCGTGGTCGTGCCCGGCACCGGCGTGAGTCTGCAGAACCGCGGCCACGGCTTCACGCTCGACGAGAAGCACCCGAACGTCGTCGCCGGCGGCAAGCGGCCGTTCCACACCATCATCCCGGGCTTCCTCACCAAGGAAGTGAACGGGAAAACGCAGCCGCAGCTGAGCTTCGGCGTGATGGGCGGCAACATGCAGCCGCAAGGCCATCTGCAAACGCTCGTGCGCATGCTCGTGCACCGCCAGCAGCCGCAGGCCGCGTGCGATGCGCCACGCTGGAAGGTGGCGGCCGGGCTGAACGTCGACTTCGAGTCGACGATGGCCCCGTCCTTGGTCGCCGACCTGAGCGCGCTCGGCCACTGCTTCGAGGCCACCGCCGACGCCTACATGGACTACGGCAGCGGCCAGTTCATCTGGAAGCTGTCCGATGACCTGAACGACGGCTATGTGGCTGCGAGCGATTCGCGCCGCGACGGACAGGCCGTGGGCTACTGAACGATGGACACGATCTTCCACATGATCGCCGGGGCGCCGAACCCGGTCGCGCCGTTCAGTCATGCCGTCGAGTCGGACGGTTGGGTGTTCGTGACCGGGCAGATGCCCTTCGTCGGCACCTCGATCGACACACCGTACCCGGCGGGCATCGAGGCGCAGACCCATCAGGTGATGAAGAACCTCGGCACGGTGCTGGCAGGCTGTGGTCTCGGCTTCGAGCACGTGTTGTCGGCGCGGGTGTTTCTCACGCACTTTGACGACGACTACCCGGCGATGAACACGGCCTACGCGAGTTTTTTCGCCGCCGGCCGCTACCCGGCCCGAACCTGCGTCGGCGTCACCGGGCTGGCAAAGGGCGCGCGCGTCGAGATCGACCTTGTGGCTCGACGTCCGCCGCTCGCTCCGCACTCTGGCCACGTGTGAAGCCACGGTCGACCACCCGACTCGCGCCCGTGATGCAGCAGGCTCTCGAAATGCAGCGCAGCCTCGTCACGCAGTTTCAGGCGAGCGGCGCGGGTGCGCCATGCAGGTAGGGCTTGAGCGCCAGCCAGGCCATCTCGTGCACCGGCGTGACCACGCCCAGGGCGCGGCCGCGCCGCACGACATGGCCGGAGAAGCTGTCGAGTTCCAGCGGCCGCCCCTTGGCCAGGTCGTGGTACATGGACGCGTACATGGTCTTGGGGAACGACTGGTGCAGCGCCAGGGTGCGGCCGACGATGTCGGCGGGGAGGTCGACTCCTTCGGCTCGTGCCACCGCCGCCACCTCGCCGAAGGCCCGCGTGGCCATGCGAATGATGTCGGGATCGTGGTAGATGTAGCCGGCCGGCAGACGGAACAGGCTGGTGAGCGCGGCATTGGTGGCAAGCCCGACGAACTTGGCCCATTGCGTGGCGCGGATGTCGGCCACCAGATCGGCTGAGAAGCCTGCGCCGAGGCAGGCGTCGCGAAACGCCGTGGCCCGATCCGACATCGATCCGTCGGCCTCGCCGAAGCGCAGGCCCGACATGGCCGAGGTGTAACGGATCAGTCCGGGTTCGACAATCACGCCCGACACCATCGCCAGGCCGCCGAGCACGCTGCCCGCACCAAGGACCGAGGCGATGCGGTCCTGGTGGTCGACGCCGTTCAGTACGGAGACGATGTACGCGCCGCCATCGATCAGCGGCTTCAGAGGTGCCGCCGCCGCCTCGATGTCGTAGGCTTTCACAGTGAACAGCACCACATCACACGAGCCGACTTCGGACGGCTGCTCGACGCAGTGCGCGCTGTCGATGGCCAGGCAACCTGTGGGCGTTTCCAGCACCAGGCCGCGCTCGCGCATGGCTGTCAGATGTGCGCCGCGCGCGATGAACGTGACTGCATGGCCTGCGCGGGAAAGAAGCCCGCCGAAGTAGCCACCGACCGCGCCGGCGCCCATGATCGCGATTCGCATGCTTGATGTCCTGCCCGTGGTTTTGCCCGGGGTCGGGGCCGGGCCAAGCCCAACTGTGACACAGCGTCCGGGGCGCAAGCTGCATCGCTTCGCAACGGCTAGGCGCGCTGATGACCGGCACCTGAGCTTCACGACGGTGCTCAACGGCTGAGCGGTGGCGGTCTCCGGGTTACTGCTCTGACGCTAGAGCCCGGCCGGGCGAATGATGCTCGGCACAGCACGGCCGCACAGCGGCGCCGGGCCCACCCACAGGAGACACCCCCGATGACCGACTTGTCCACCCATCCGACCCAGGCCGCCAGCGCCTGGTTTGCCGACTTCCAGTCCGCGCTCGAACGGCACGACATCGATGCTGCGATGGCCTTGTTCGACGCCGACAGCTACTGGCGCGACCTGGTCGCCTTCACCTGGAACATCTGCACCCAGGAAGGCCCGGAGGCGATCCGCGCGATGCTGCAGGCCCGGCTGGCCGACGTGAAGCCGACGGCGTTTGCCGTCGAAGGCGAGGCGACGGAGGCCGGCGGCGTGATCGACGCGTGGTTCACCTTCGAGACCGCGGTGGCCCGCGGCCGCGGCCACCTGCGCCTGAAAGACGGCAAGGCCTGGACGCTGCTGACCACGATGACCGAGCTGAAAGGCTTCGAGGAGCGCAAGGGCGCCCACCGCATCAAGGGCGCCGAGCACGGCGTGCACCCGGGCCGCAAGACCTGGCTCGAAGACCGCGAGCACGAACTCGCCACGCTGGGCATCAGCGAGCAGCCGTACGTGGTGATCGTCGGCGGCGGGCAGGGTGGCATTGCGCTGGGCGCGCGGCTGCGCCGGCTGGGGGTGCCGGCGATCATCGTCGAGAAGAACGCCAAACCCGGCGACAGCTGGCGCAAGCGCTACAAGAGCCTGTGCCTGCACGACCCGGTCTGGTACGACCACCTGCCCTACCTGCCGTTCCCCGACGACTGGCCGGTGTTCGCCCCGAAGGACAAGATCGGCGACTGGCTCGAGATGTACACCAAGGTGATGGAGCTGAACTACTGGGGCTGCACCACCGCCAAGAAGGCGCGCTTCGACGAGGCCACGCAGACCTGGGAAGTGGTGGTCGAGCGCGACGGCAAGGACATCACGCTGCGACCGAAGGAGC
>JAYVTD010000245.1:0-4251 GCA_043774765.1 Rhizobacter sp.
CCACGGCCGATCACGCCGCGCGGTTCGCCTTTTGCATCCAGGCGCACGACGAAGCCGAGTTCGGCGTCGGCTACGAACAGGTCGCCGCCCGGGCCCAGCGCCAGCCCCGACGGTGCGACGAAGTTGGCCAGGCCTTCGGCGCGCTCCCACACATGCAGCGCGCCGGCCTTCTCGTCGAACACGAACACCGCCTGGCGGCTGGTGTCGCTCACGTACAGGCGCCCGTTGTCGTCACCGATCAGCGCCGAAGGCCGTTGCAAGACGATCGGTGACGCAGGCTTTTCATCGAGCCCGACCAGCCAGCGCCCGAACGCCTTCAGGCCGCTGGTCTGGGCCTCGTCACGGCGGAAGTTCTGTTCACCGGTCAGCGTGCCGGCATACAAGAAGCGCGGCACCTCGGGCGCTTGCGGCCACAACAGGCGCGCGCCTTCCGGCGCGTCGGCCATGCCGTAGTGCATCGCGCCGCGCACCGGCTCGATGCCGGCACAGCCCGCCATCAGCAGAGCCGACAACAGCAGCGCAAACCTGCCCTTCATGGCCGACCCTCAGCGCGCAACACCTGGATCACGACCTGCCCGGTCAGCCGGTCGGCCACGGCGAGATGGCGCTCGTCGACAGCGAAGCCGCCGATCTGTTGCACCCGCAGCAGCGCCGCATCGAACACCTGCGTCGGCCGGCCCGGGCTGAGCAGCTTGATCGTGCGGTCTTGCGCATCGTGCACAAAAACGCGCCCGAAGCGGTCGGCGGCGATCGCGACCGGCTGCTTCAGTTCGCCCGCACCGAGGCTCGCGCGCACCTGGCCGTCACGCCGCACCACGTGCACGGCGCCGGCCTTGCGGTCGAGCACGTAGACCGTGTCGCCGTTGGTGGCGAGCGCGTCGACACCGCGCACTGGATCGGCGTCGCCGTCGGCCGGCCGCACGGCGACCGGAAACGCGCCGACGCTGCGGTATTCGACCCACTGGCGCGCTGCGTCGTCGGCGACCAGCAGCGTCGCTGCGCCATCGGCAAGCGCGAAGCCGGCCGGCGCGAGCACGCCGCTGCGCAGCCGCAAGGTCTGCAGCAGCGTGCCGTCGCGGGCGAAACGCAGCATCTGGCGGGCCACGCCGTCGAGCAGCCACACCGACTGGTCGGGCCCGAGCGCGACCGTCGTCGTCAGCGAGGCCGGCACGCCACTCGCCGGTGTGAGCGTGTTCAGCCCCAGATCGAAGCGCCAGACACGCGCGGTGGCGCTGTCGACGATCAGCAGGTCGTTGCCGCGCAGCGCAATCGCGGTCGGTGCGATCAGTTTGACAAAAGCGCCGCTGCCGGGCCGCGCCAGCATGCCGAAGGGCGCGCCCGGGGGGCTGAGAAAACCACCGATCACGGTGCGCCAGGGTGTGAGCAGCGCATCAGGGTCCAGCGGCTTTGCGGGCGGCGCCGCACTGCAGCCCGCCATGGCGGCGCAAGCCAGCAACACGGCCCTGCGCGTGGACCCTGGTTGCATCGGGAACGGCTGCGGTTTGATCGTGTTCACCATCGCCCCGGCCCGGAGGTTTGCGCGCCGCCGACGATGCCGCTCGGCAGCCCCGGCAGGCCCGAGTGGCACAGGTCGCAGCGCTCGGGGCCCCATGCGATCTGGCCGTTGTGGCACATGCCGCAGAACTTGCCGTCGATGATGTCGCTCATCAGCACGTCGTTGGCGCCGGCACGCATCTTGAAGCCGAGCTCGGAGTGGCAGACCTTGCAGCGGTAACGGATGCGGTGGAACCAGTGCGGGAACACGACCGGCCGCACGCCTTCTTTGTCGGAGCGCTTGTTCAGCACCACGTCGCCGTATTCGGCGTGCAGCGTGTTGACCGTGGCCAGCAGCAGCGGCGCGAGCAGCGCAACCTGGACAATGCGGCGCCATGGCTGTCTCATGGCTGCGCCGCCTTGCGCAAGGACTCGTTGGGCACGCTGTGGCAGCGGTTGCATTCGGTCAGCGGGAACGCCACCGCGCCGTGGCATACGCCGCACTGTTCGCCATTGAGGATGGCGGTCATGCTGAACTTGTTGGCGCCCGCCTTCGCCTTGAACAGCGTGTCGTGGCAGTTGCTGCAATCGAGCCACAGAGTGTGCTGGCGGTGCGGGAATTTGACCGCCGGCATCGAGCCGAACTTGGAGATGATCAGCTCGGTGTCGTGCACCCGCACCTTGGTCTCGGGCAACAGGTTGGCGCGCGGGTTGATCGCGCCGCTGTCCAGCGCCTGGACCCAGCGCACCAAGTTGCCGGCGCTGTCGCGTGGCAATGGGGTGAGCGCCTCGGCGGGTTGCTGCAGTTGTGTGATGCCGGGGCCGCGCGGGTCGTGCACGCCGTCTTTGGCCAGGGGCAACCACAGCGCCGGCGCCGCAGCGTAGCCGCCGGCCATCAGCGCCGCCACGCCGCACGCCGCCACGACGCGCCGGCCCCAAACGCTGCGGCGTCGGGTTGCGGAGGGGTTGTGCCGTGCCACACGCTGCCCTCACCCCGGAATGTAGATGCCGCCGGCACGGATCGCGCGCACCAGTTCGCGGGTCGAATCTTCGAGCAAGCGGATCGCGCCGACATGGTCGCCGCCTCTAGCCTGGGCTTCAGCCTCGCCGCGCAGCGTGGCGGCCTTGTCGGTGAACCCCTGAAGGGCCGCGGGCATCGCGCCGGCCGCGTCCTTGCGGTCAGAGAGCAAGACCGTGATCAGCATGCGATGGGTGTCGTTGCGGTCGACTTCGTAGTCGTACTCTTCGCGCTTCGAAGCGAAAGTCAAGGAGCGCACCAGCGTGTCGCCGCGGCGCATGGTCTCGATCGACACACGCGCTGTCAGGTAAGCGCGATCGAGGACAGGGCGGCCCTCCTCGAAGCGCCCCTGCGCCGCCAGGCCTTGCGCTTCGGCGATCTGGCGTTCGATGCTGCGCGCCGCCTCCTGCGCTTCGCGGCCGGCCGACTTTTCCTGGGTGATGCGCTGCTGCGCCGCGAGCAGCGCACGTGCACTCTCCATCCGAAGTTCGAAGTCGCGCTTGTTCTTTTCGCCCGCCACCTGCTCGGGCTTGGCGAGCCGCACGCCGGCCATCATTTCGCGCGCTGCCTGGTCGAGCAGCTTGGCCGCATTGGCCAGGTCACCGCCCTTGAGCGACGCCGCTGCCTCGCGGTGAATCAAGCGCGCGTTGTCGCGCCGCTCGCGGGCGACCGCCACGCCGCTCGAATCGATCTGGCGCGCTGCCGACGAGGTTTCGATCAAGGTGCCGATCGACTGCACCCGGCGCTCGAGCTGTTCCGCCTCAGGCGCCGCTGCGGCGAACGTGCTGGTGCACAGCAGCAGCACGCTGGCCCATCGAGGCCAGGCCTTCATCGCGGCGTCTCCGTCGGCGCAGGCGTCACCACGCCCGCGGCCGCCAGCGCGCGCTGCACGTACAGCGTCGCGCTGCGGATCTGGGTCAGGGCCTGCAGGGGGTCGCCGGCCTGCGAACGCTGCAGCGCCTGCGCCTGCAAGCTGGTGCTGGTTTCGGAATAGCGCTCGATCAGCGCCAGCGCCTCGGGCCGCGGCTTGAGTTCACGCAGCGCAAGCGGCAGCAGCTCGGCGAAGCTGCGGTGGCGCGCCAGCTCGTGCTGGAATTCTTCGGCCGGGCTGGTCGAGCGCAGCGTGTAGTCGAGCGTGGCGGCGTGCAAGCTGCGGTTCATCCCCGAGAGCACATGCCGCTCGGCCTGCGCAAGTTCCTGGTTGGACTCGTCGTAACGGCCCTCCTGGGCCCGCTGCCGCGCCCTGCCGACCAGGCTGACGGCGGCGGTGAGGTCGGTGCCGTCGTCGGGCGTCTGGGTGACGGCGCGCAAGCGCCACGCTTCGAGCAGCCGCTCGACACTGGCGAGCAGTTGTTCGTAGCGATCGCGTGCCGCGGCCTGGCGCGCCGGCGCATCGGGCACCATGCGCCGCGCCATGCCGAGGTGGACGAGCGCTTGGTCGGCGGCGCGGCGCGCGCCGGCCGGGTCACCGGCGGCGAGCAGTTCTTGGGCCCGCGCATGGTGCAAGCGGCCCTCGTTCAGGTGGCCCATCGCCTGCGTGTTGCCGCTGCCGACGATGCGCTGCGCGGCCGGTGAATCCGACAGCAGCGTCGCGACCAGCCTGACCTTCTGCTCGAGCTGAGCGCGGGCCGCGGTGTCGTCGGCGCCGCGCGCCGGGCCCACCGCCAGCAGCACGGCCGCACTCAACGCGGCGCTTGCGGCCGTCGTGCTGAGGGTGCGGCCGTGTCCGCTCACGGCTT
>JAYVTD010000246.1:0-2624 GCA_043774765.1 Rhizobacter sp.
CCGCTGACCTGAAAGCCGTCGAGCATCGACGCCGCGAAATAGAACATCAGCGCGTTGATGATGAACAGGAACAAGCCGAGCGTGAGCACCGTGACCGGCAAGGTCAGCAGCACGAGGAGCGGCCGCAACAGCGTGTTGAGCAAGCCCAGCACGAAGGCCGCGATCATGGCCGCGCCGAAGCTCGTGACCGTGACACCGGGGTACAGGTAAGCCACCAGCAGCAGTGCGGCGGCAAGCAACAACCAGCGAACGATGATTTTCATACCGCAAGAATAACCCGCCCTGTTGCCGCCGCGCGCACCACGCGCGAGCTTCGGCTACCTGCGCCAGATGCAGGGCGGCTGCGCCTGGGGGCTGCTCGGTCTGGTTGCGCAGCACGTCGGCGGCGTGATTTTCACGAGGCTTCGGCAACGCGAAAACCTTGTCCGCTCGATGCTGAATGTCGAGAAGCGCCCACCGCGCGACGATGACCTGGCGTGATCGAAGCGAGCTTGCGCAATGCAACAGTGACGCATTGCAGCGACAAAAGCGCGCTTTCCCTCGAAAGAATGCGTACTTTCACAGTGAAAACTTCTTCTCATTGCCCTATACAGGTATTACCATTCGCTCCGCACGGTGCTATGGAGAAATGAGAGTCCACGCGGCTCTCGCCCAAACCGAGCACATCAACAACTTACTTGATGGAGAGAATCAACATGGCAACTGCGAAGAAGGCTCCCGCGAAAAAAGCGGCAGCGAAGAAGGCGGCTCCGGCTGCAAAGAAAGCTCCGGCCAAAAAGGTCGCGGCGAAGAAGGCAGCTCCGGCTGCGAAGAAGGCGGCTCCTGCAAAGAAGGTCGCTGCGAAGAAGGCGGCTCCCGCCAAGAAGCGCACTCCCAACGCCGCCTTCATGAAGGCGATGACCCCGAGCGCTGCCCTCGCTGCCATCATCGGCTCCAAGCCGGTGCCGCGCACCGAGGTCACGAAGAAGGTCTGGGAGTACATCAAGGCCAACAAGCTGCAAGACGCAGCCAAGCGCACGATGATCAACGCCGACGCCAAACTGAAGGAAATCTTCAAGAAGGCTCAAGTGTCGATGTTCGAGATGACCAAGCTGATCAACGGTCACCTCAGCTGAACGGCGCTTGCGCTGAACAGAAAGCCGGTGCATGCACCGGCTTTTTTACGGGCGCGTGTTTTTCGATCCAGGCACTTCGTTGATGCCGAACAGCGTGGCGGCATTGCCCCAGGCGATGCGCTTGGCCACCACCGGCGGCAGGTCGCCGAGCCACAGCCGCGCCTGCGTCATCAGCGCTTCGTAGCCGTCCCAGCGTGCGTTGACCCAGGTGTCCGAGCCGACCATGAAGCGGCCGGGGAATTCGAGCATCAGCGTCTTCCATTCGGCGCTCAGGTGGCCGTTGCCATCGGTCAAGCCCGGCCGGTACGACAGCTCGCCCATCAGCGTCGGGTACTTCAGCAGCAGCGCGCGCACCCGCGCGACGGGCGCGCCGCCGATGCCGGTGTGGGCCCAGATCAGGCGTGCTTCGGGTGCGTGCGCCATCAGAAGGTCGATCGCGTCGTCGTCGACATGCGCCAGCACCGCGAGTTCCTTCGCCTGCGCCAGCTGCATCAGCTTGCGGGCGACCGGGCCGTTGGCGTTCGCGCTCTCGTACAGATGGAACTCGCCGATGCCGCGGAACGGGCCCGAAGGCGTGCCGGCGACGAGCTGTTGCAGCACCATCGTGTAGATGGATTCGTCCTTGAACCAGCCGCTGTAGTCGGCGCGGTTGCGGTACAGGCGCACGAAGGGCACGACGGTTACGCCGGCGGCGCGGGTGGGTTCGACGGCCGACGCGAGCGCGCGCGTGCCGTCGTTCGGCCGGCTGTTGGCAACGATCGCACGCACGCCGCTGCGCTGCATTCGGCCCAGCACGTCGGCCAGCGGGTAAGGCCCGACCGCCTCTTCGTTGTAGTGCAGGTGGGTGTCGAACAGCGGGCCGGCGTAAGGCTCGGCGCCAGCGCCGGCCGCCACCACGAACAAGGCGAATGCTGCAAGAGCGGAGCGCCGAAGCGAGTGCACCGTGCCCATCGTCAAGTGCGCGCCAGCCGCCGCTGCACAAAGTCGAGCCGGTCCTGGCCCCAGAACATCTCGCCGTCGACCACATAGGTTGGCGCGCCGAACACGCCGGCGTCGATCGCGCGCTGCGTATCGGCCTCGTAGCGCGCGTTCGTGGCCTGCGACTGCGCGTCGGCCAGGCGCTGCGCCGCAAGGCCGAGCGTGGCGAGCAGCTCGGCCAGCGTCGGCTCGTCGGCAATGTTGCGCTCTTCGACCCAGACTGCGCGCATCACGGCGCCGGTGAGCGCCATCGCCGCATCGGCCCCGTCGTGCAGGTCGACGGCGATGATCAGTCGCGCGGCAGCGGCGTCGGCCACCGGAAAGAACTTCGGGTGAAGGTTGAGCGAGATGCCGAGGTGCTCGCTGAAGCGCCGCAGCTCGACCAGCCGGTAGGCCTGCCGCTGCGGCGCACGTTGTGCGAGCGGCAGGCCGCCCGATACCGGGAACACCTTGCCGCCCAGGTTCACCGGCAGCACGTTGACACGCGCGCCAGCGGCCTTGGCCATCGCGGCGAAACGCGCGTGACCGAGG
>JAYVTD010000247.1:0-2252 GCA_043774765.1 Rhizobacter sp.
CCGCAAACTCGTGATCGATGATGGCACGTGGCGCTGCGTGCGCTGGGCTGCCGCGAGGTGTCCGCGCCGATTTAAATCTGAGCCACCGTGCCGATCCAATATTGAGCCGGGGCTAATCGCTGACCGCGTGACGGCCAACTGTGGATAAGTGTAGGTCTTGGCCTGTTTCGTTCGTCTCCTCGATGCGTTGATGTTTGCGCGTGGGAAGACGCGAAGGGCGTAGCCCGTAGCGGCTTCCCACGCGCGGCGACTGCGTCAGACGTCGTCCTGCGCCGGCTCAGCTTTGCTGCCCTTGCGCGCCTGCTCACGTGCCTTGATGCGCTTCTTCGCCACCGCCGTGCTGTGCAAGAACCGGTAGCTCTCGTTACCTGTCTCGACGATGTGGCAGTGATGCGTAAGCCGGTCCAGTAGCGCTGTCGTCATCTTCGCGTCGCCGAACACGCTGGACCACTCCGCGAAGTCCAGGTTCGTCGTGATCATCACGCTGGTGTGCTCGTACAGCTTGGACAGCAGGTGGAACAGCAGCGCCCCGCCGGCCTGGCTGAACGGCAGGTAGCCCAGTTCGTCGAGGATCACCAGGTCCATGCGCAGCAAGCTCAGCGCGATGCGCCCAGCCTTGCCTTGCGCCTTCTCTTGCTCCAGCGCGTTGACCATGTCCACCGTCGAGTAGAAGCGCACGCGTTTGCCGTGACGGGTGATGCCCGACACGCCGATGGCCGTGGCCAGATGCGTCTTGCCCGTGCCCGGCCCGCCCACCAGCACAACATTCTGCGCCGCTTCCGTGAACGTCATCGCCGCGAGTTGACGGATCAGCTTCGCATCCACTGTCGAGCCCTCGAAGTCGAAGCCCGCCAGATCGCGGTGCACCGGGAACTTCGCTGAACTCATCTGATGGCTGATCGAGCGCATCGCCCGGTCGGTGTTCTCGGCTTGCAGCAAGTGCTCGATCAACCAGCGCGAGCTGTCCAGGCCTGCCGTTCCTTGGCCAAGACCATGACCCTGCTCCACCAGATCGACCCAGGCGCCGGCCATCCCATGCAGGCGCAGACCTTTGAGTTCAACCGTCAGGTCACGCGTCATGGTCGGCTCCCTCCGTCGCGTTGTCAGCTGCGTCGGCACGCAGACTGTCGTAGCGCGCCGTGTTGGCCAACGGGGGTGTCGCCACCTGCAGAGTCGTCGCCGCGTTCTGCGGTGCCGCCGTCGCGTTCAGCCGCCCCAGCACGTTGATCACATGCTCGACGCTCACCCGCCCCGGCGGCCCCGTCTCCAGCGCCAGCTCCACAGCAACGAGTACGGCGTCCAACCCGGCTGTCGGCACGATGGCCAGCACCTGCGCCATCACGCGGTCGCCTCCCGGGCTTCTGAGCAGCGCCCGGCGCAACTGCTGCAGCGGCTCAGGCATGTCGGCGAACGGCGCGCCGTTGCGCAGCGCTCCCGGCTTCCTCTGCAGCAGCGGGATGTAGTGCTGCCAGTCGTAGCGGGTCTGACCGCTGTCGCTGAGCCGCTCGTGGCGACCGGCCACTACGTCGCCCGCGACAACGACCATGCTGCCCGGGTACAGCCGCGTGCTGACCATCTGCCCGGCCAGCTCGCACGGCACCGAGTAGCGGTTGCGGGCCACAGACACCAGGCAGGTACTGGACACGCGCGCGAGCTTCTCGATGTAGCCGTCGAACGGCTCGGGCATGGGCAGCAACTGCCCGCGCTCGTGGTCGAGCATCTCGGCCACGCTGAACTGCTTGTGCTCGGGGTGCCTGATCTCGGCCCACAACGCACGGCACCGATCGGCGAGCCACGCGTTGAGCTCGACGAAGGAGCCGAAGCGCCGCTTGGCCGCGTCGATCCCTGGGCCACGAAGGGGCCCCTGCGTGGCCCTTGCGCCGGCGGCTGTCCTGGACGTTCTTCTCGACGACCCCCTTCTCCCAGCCCGATGCGACGTTGCCTGGGCCGCGAAGGGGCCCTTCGGTCCCTGGTCGAGGTCGAACAGGTAGTGCGCGCACATCGCGGCGAAGCGCGCGTTGACGATGCGGCCCTTGCCCTTCTTGACCTTGTCGACGGCGGTCTTCATGTTGTCGTAGATGCCTCGCCGGGGGATGCCGCCGAGTGCCGCGAAGCTGTGGGTGTGGGCGTCGAACAGCATCTCGTGACCCTGGCTCGGGTAGGCCACGAGCCAGAAGGCGCGGCTCGCGCACAGCTTCATGTGCGAGACCTGCAGCCGGTAGTAGATGCCGCCGACAACCAACCCTTCTTCG
>JAYVTD010000248.1:0-6906 GCA_043774765.1 Rhizobacter sp.
GCCGGCTTCTGCGAGGAGTAGTACGTGCCGTTGATCTCGATCGCGCTCAGCTGGCGGCTTGCGTACTCGAGCTCGCGGTGGTGCGCCAGACCGGCGGGGTAGAAGTTGCTGCGCCAGGGCTCGAAGGTCCAGCCGCCGACGCCGACACGGATGCGGGGTTCAGGGGTCACGAGAGTTGCTCCTGCGCCTTTGTCTTGATCAGTCGCCGCGCCGCCACACGCCGGCCAGCGCCTTGAGTTTCATCCACACCGACAGACGCTCGTCGGAGAGGGCGTCCAGAAAGTCCGACAGCCGCTTCGACTTGGCCATCGTGTAGAAAGTCAGCGCGCAAGTCGCCAGGAACACGACGCCGAACACCGCCAGCTTGCGGCCCGCGGAAGCGTCGGCTTCGGCCAGCAGGTTCATGCCGAGGAAGCCGGTCGTCACCGTGCCGATCAAGCCGAGGATCGTCACCACCGTCAGCCGCACCACGGTGTTGGCCTGGCGGCGCAGGCTGTCGGCATCGAGGTAGCCGTTCATGTCGGCCACGCGCTCCTTGACCTCTTCGTAGAGCGGGTCCAGGCCCAGGTGCACCGAGCACAGGTGGAACAGCGCGCGAACCTGCGCCTGCTCCGACACCTCGTGGAACCAGTAGCGGTGCGTGAAGCGCAGAAAACCTTCGAAGCTGGCGCGGATCAATCGTTTGAAACGCCGCACGCTGGCCGCGTCGCCGACATCCAGGTTTTTCAGCGCCTCGATCAGCCGGTCCGACGACATCAGCAGCGCTGCCTTCTGAAAGTGAGCGATCAGGAACAGCAGGAAGTGCTGGTGTCTGAACTGCGCCAGCACGCCCCGGTCGCGGCAGCCGTAGTACTGGGCGCGCGCGTCGCCGACGACGATCAGCGCGTGGCCGCTGCACAGGTAGCGCGTGTTGGGCGCGCTGCCGGCGTTGGCCCAGAAGCGGTCGTAGCAGTAGCGCTGCTCGAAGTCGGCGAGGTGGTCTGCCGCGTAGGGCAAGGCGCTGCCGTCGCGGATGCCGGCGTTGTCGCCGCCGCCGGAACCGGTGACGAGGCCGAGGCGGATGAAGTCGTTGCGGCTCAGCGACCGCGGGTCGTCGAGCGCCAGGTAGCCCATCATCGGCATGCGGTAGTACTCGATCTGGCGGAAGCGCAGTGTGCCCGGCTCGTCGGAATGGTCGCTGACGAGCGGCTTGAGCATGAAGGCCCAGTGCGCAGCGATGCGTGGTGCCCGGTGCTCGGCCACATGGGCCAGGAAAGCGTCGCGCTGCTGCGCGTCGGAGCTGGCGAGCACCTCGCCGGCAGCACCCAGCCACTCGACGCTGGCCATCGAGTGCAGCGCCAGGCCGTTGGCGTCCCAGCCGGCCGGGTAACCGCGGCCGAAGCGGTAGAGCTGCTCCTGTGCCTGCCCGAGCGTAAGGTCGTTCGCGGCCACCTCGACGTTGAGCAGCACCACGTCGACGTCGTAGAAGAAGTACAGGTCGACGTGCACGATGTCGAGCGTGACCGGTGCGTCGCCGGGCCGCGCGAGCACGCGCACGCGATGCACGTCGTGGCGACGGAAGACACGCATCGGCGCATCGGCATCGCGCCCCGCGGCGCCACGCCTGGAACGTCCGTCGCCGTACAGGAACCGCTGCACGTAGGGCAGGAAGCTCACGAACTCGTTGTAGTGACGCTCGTGAAAGCTCGCTTCGTCGCCCGTGAATTCGTCCACGACTTCGCGCCACGGCGAAGCGTCGCCCAGGTCACGCAGCAACTGCCAGGGCGCGCGGTGGCTGGCACCGGAAGGGCCAGGCGTGGGCATCAGCCGCAGCGGCCAGAGCAGCACCTGGCGCAGGTGCTTGACGGTCGGGGGTGTGGTCTGCGCCAAGTTGAGAGCGGGCTCTGCAGAAACGCGCGTCATGCCCGAAGTGTAGGCAAGCAACGAATCCATGCCTTACAACACGCACAGGCAATGTCTTACAGCGGTTCGCCCGTTTTGGCGATGGCGGAACCCCTGCCAGGCGCGCACCATGCGTTGCACGGGAGTTTGCATGTCGCAGGACTCCGGTTCGAACGGGAGTCGTGTCATGGCAAACGATGCAGATTGGGTCGAAGACGTGCGGCGCTGGTGCCTCGCAGGTTCGCCTGCCATGCGCGCGAAGCCTGCCACTGCGACCACCGAACCCGAGTCGACCGACTTCGCCTCAATGGGCTACGAAGCCGCGCACCCTGCCCTGCAGGCGCGCAACTGGCCCGAAGCGCCGGTCAGCAATTTCATCGAACTGAGCTGACCCTCACCAGGGGTCGATGCCTGCGCTGCGCTTCGGGCCGATCTGCGCCGACGCCAGCCCCGCCGACAGCCAGGTCCGGGTGTGCGCCGGGTCGATCACTGCGTCGATCTCCAGCCCCGACGCCACGTTGATCGCCTTGCCCTTTGCGTACTGCTCGTCTACAAACTTCGCGTAGAGCGCGTCGCGCGACGGCCCTTCGGGCACCGCTTCCAGCTCCTTGCGGTAACCCAGCCGCACGGCACCCTCCAGCCCCATCGCGCCGAACTCGCCGCTCGGCCACGCCACGGTGAATACCGGTTCGTGGAAGCCGCCGCCGGCCATCGCCATCGCGCCGAGGCCGTAACCCTTGCGCAAGACCACCGCGAAGAATGGAACCCGCAGATGCGCCGCCGCCACGAACATCCGGCTCACATGCCGCACTTGGCCGAGCGCTTCGATCTCGGGCCCGACCATGAAGCCGGGCGTGTCGACCAGCGAGACGAGAGGAAGGCCATGCATGTTGCACAGCTGCATGAAACGCGCGGCCTTGTCGGCCGCGTCGGCGTCGATCGCACCGCCCAGGTGCGCCGGGTTGCTGGCGAGCAGGCCGACCGGGCGCCCTTCGATTCGCGCCAGAGCGCTGAAGATGCCGGCGCCGAAACCCGCACGCAACTCCAGCACCGAGCCAGTATCGACCACGAGCCGCATCACCTCGCGCATGTCGTAGGCGCGCACGCGGTTCTCGGGGAGGGCGCTGCGCAGCGCTGCAGGATCGGCCGCAGACCACTGCGCGATCCGGCCCTGGAAAAAACCGAGGTACTGCTTTGCCGCAGCCACCGCCTGCGCTTCGTCGTCGACCAGCACGTCGATCACGCCGTTGCGTGACTGCACCTCGCTCGGGCCAATCTGCTCGGGCTTGAACACGCCCAGCCCACCGCCTTCCACCATCGCCGGCCCGCCCATGCCGATGTTGCTGCCCTGGGTCGCGATGATCACGTCGCTGCAACCGAGCAAGGCCGCATTGCCGGCGAAGCAGCGCCCGGCCACGATGCCGACCACCGGCACCTGCCCGCTCAGGCGCGCGTAGCTCGCGAAGCTGGGCACGTGCAGGCCCGAGATCGAGGTGCTGTCGGTGTCGCCCGGTCGGCCGCCGCCGCCTTCGGCGAACAGCACGACCGGCAGCTTCTGCTGCAAGGCCACGCCGAGCAGGCGGTCGGTCTTGGCGTGGTTGCGCTGACCCTGGGTGCCCGCCAGCACGGTCGCGTCGTAGGCCATCACGACGCAGCGCGACGCCTCGGCGCCGAACAGCGCACCGTTGACGCTGCCGATGCCGGTGACCATGCCGTCGGCCGGCGTGTTCTTCACCAGGTCTTCGAGGGTGCGGCGGCTCGTCTGCGCCGCATACGCGAGCGCGCCGTATTCGATGAAGCTGCCGGCATCGACCAGGTCGTCGACGTTTTCACGCGCAGTGCGCAGGCCGAGCGCGTGGCGTTTGGCCACGGCCTCGGGCCGGGCGGCGTCGAGCGTGAAGGCGTGGCGGCTGAACGCTTCCTGCAGGTCAGCGCGCAGTGCGGGCGCCGCCGTGTCGACGGTGGCCACCGAAGCGGCTTCCCCGGCCTGCGGCGTTCGCGTTGCGGCGCCGAGCTGCATCAGCAAGTCGCCTTGCGCCACCAGCTCACCGGCCTGCGCCAACACCGCTTGCACCGTGCCGTCGGCCGAGGCGCGAAGCTCGTGCTCCATCTTCATCGCTTCGAGAACCAGCAGCGTCTGCCCGGCCTGCACCGGCTGGCCTGCCGCCACCAACACCAGGGCGACGGTGCCGGCCATGGGCGCGTGGATCTTGTCATGCTGCAGCATTCGGGGCGTCTCCGGTTTGCGCAAACTGTAGCTGCGCGCGCCGCGCCGGCGGCGACACGTTATCGTCGCGGCTTCGAAATTTGTGAGCACCCTCATGAAAGTTTCTGCAATCGCCGGCGTTACCGCGCTGGCGTTCGCCCTGGTCGCGACCTGCGCCACAGCACAGACCGCGTCACAGACTCCGCGAACCGTTCCCCCCATCAGCACCACCGCCTACCCCGGAACCCTGACCCTCCAGATCGACGCCACCGACCTCGACCGCAAGATCTTTCGCGTGAAAGAAAGCGTGCCGGTGAAAGCCGGCCCGCTGACCCTGCTGTACCCGCAGTGGTTGCCCGGCGAACACGCCCCCAGCGGGCCGATCGGCCAGTTCGCCGGTCTGCGCATCAGCGCGGCGGGCCAAGCGCTGGCCTGGCGGCGCGACCCGCTCAACGTCTACGCGTTTCACCTCGACGTGCCGCCGAACGTGGCCCGCATCGAGCTTGAGTTCCAGTTCCTGTCGCCCCTGGGCCGCGGTGAAGAGCGGGTCGTGATGACGCGCGAGATGCTCGGCCTGCAGTGGCGCTCAGTGCTGCTCTACCCGGCCGGCCACCCGGTGACCGACATCACGATTCAGGCCAGCCTGCGCCTGCCCGAAGGCTGGAGCCACGGCAGCGCGCTCGAGGTCGAGCGCAAGAGCGGCGCGGTGCTCGACTTCAAGCCCGTCAGTGTCGACAGGCTGGTCGACTCGCCGGTGTTCGCCGGCCGCCACATGAAACGTTTTGACCTCGACCCCGAAGGCCCGGCCGCGGGTCGCTCGCCGGTGTTCCTGAACGTGATGGCCGACCGCTCCAGCGAGCTCGACGCGAAGCCCGAGCAGCTGGCCGTGCACCAGGCCATCGTCACGCAGGCCGACCGCCTGTTCGGCGCACGCCACTTCGGGCGCTACGAGTTCCTGCTCGCGCTCAGCGACGAGTTCGGCGGCATCGGCCTGGAACACCACGAGTCGAGCGAAAACGGCGTGGGCCTGGGTTATTTCACCGAATGGGCCAAACGCGCCGGTGCCCGAGAACTGCTGCCGCACGAATACGCGCACTCGTGGAACGGCAAGTTCCGCCGCCCGGCCGACCTGTTGACGGCGAACTTCAACACGCCGGTGCAGGACAGCCTGCTGTGGATGTACGAAGGCCAGACCCAGTACTGGGGCGAGGTGCTGGCGGCACGCTCGGGCATGCGCAGCCTGGTCGAAACCCGCGATGCCTTCGCGATGCACGCCGCGCAACTCGACGCGCAGAGCGGCCGCCGCTGGCGCAACCTGCAGGACACGACGAACGAACGCATCGTCGGAGAAACCCACAGCAGCGGCGCCTGGCGCGACTGGCAGCGCGGCGACGACTACTACGCCGAGATGCTGCTGGTCTGGCTCGAAGCCGACATGCTGATCCGCGACCTCTCCGCTGGAGCCCGCTCGCTCGACGACTTCGCGCGCAGCTTCTTCGGCGCCGAGCCAAACCGCATCGCACCGCTGCCCTACAGCTTCGACACGGTGGTCGCCGAGCTCCAGCGCGTGCAGCCGCACGACTGGGCCAGCTTCCTGCGCCAGCGTCTCGACACGCACAGCCCCGGCGCGCCGCTGGCCGGGCTCGAGCGCAGTGGCTGGAAGCTGGGCTGGGCCGAACAGCCGAGCGACATGTTCAAGGGCTTCGAGACCTACCGCGAGTCCGACGACTTCGGCTACTCAATCGGCTTCAGCGTCGGCAAGGCCGGCAAGCTCATGGGCGTGAAGTGGGGCGGCCCGGCCTTCGAGGCCGGCCTGTCTTCGGCCGTGACACTCGTGGCGGTGAACGGCCGCGCCTACAAGGCCGAGGTGCTGAAGGAAGCGATCACGGCCACCAAGGCCGACAAGGCGCCGATCCAGTTGCTGGTGCGCGAGGGCGAGCTGTTTCGCACCGTGCCGATCGTGTACAGCGGTGGTCTGCGTTACCCGACGCTGCAACGCATCGAAGGCACGGAAGACCGCTTGTCGGTGCTGCTCGCACCCAAACCCTGAGGCGCGTCAGGCGTAGGCGTTCGGGTAACGGTCGAGCGTGAGCCCGCTCATGTCGATGCCGGGTTGTCGGCCCGAGATCACGTCGGCCATCACGCGGCCGGTGCCGGCGGCCATGGTCCAGCCCAGCGTGCCGTGGCCGGTAGCCAGAAAGAGGTTGGGCAGGCGCGTGGCGCCGACGACCGGCGTGCCGTCGGGTGTCATCGGCCGCAGGCCGCACCAGAACTCGGCGCGCGACACGTCGCCACCACGCGGGAACAAGTCGGTCACGACGTGCTCCAGCGTCTGGCGGCGCGCCTCGTGCAGCTTCAGCGTGTAGCCGGCCAGCTCGGCCGTGCCACCGACGCGGATGCGGTCGCCCAGGCGCGTGACGGCGACCTTGTGGCTCTCGTCCATCACGGTCGATTCGGGGGCGCCGCTCGCATCGGTGATCGGCACTGTGATCGAGTAACCCTTCACCGGGTAGACCGGGATGCGAATGCCCACGTTCTTGAGCAGCAACGGCGAATAACTGCCGAGCGCGACAAGGTAGGCGTCGGCCTTGAGCGTGCCTGAATCGGTGAGCACGCCGTCGATCTGCTTGCCCGCCAGCTGCAGGCGCTGGATGCGCGTGCCGTAGCGGAACTGCACCCCCTGCTTCGCGGCCAGCGCGGCCAAGTTCTGCGTGAACTTGAAACAGTCGCCGGTTTCGTCGCCGGGCAGCAGCAGGCCGCCGACGAACTTTTCCTGCACGTGGGCGAGTGCCGGCTCGTGGTGAATGAAACCGGCGCGG
>JAYVTD010000249.1:0-2863 GCA_043774765.1 Rhizobacter sp.
CACGGCAGGTCGGCTGGGGTGCTTCGGGGCGCAACGGCGGGCAGGTGATCGCAGGCCTGGCCTGCGACCAGTCGGTCATCGAGCAGCAGCTCGGCGCACAGGCCTCGCGCGAGGTCTGGAACATGACGCTCGAAGCCTTGCGTCTGATCGGCGAACGGCGCGAACGCTTCGACATCGACTGCGACTGGCGCAGTGGTTACCTCAGTGTCGCCGTCGGCGCCCGCAAGGCGCGTGAGTTGCAGGCGTGGCAAGCGCACATGCAGCGCGCCTACGACTACAGGGCGCAGTGGATCGCGCCCGTCGACCTGCCGCAGTGGATCGCCAGCCCACGCTTTCACAGCGGCGTGCACGACCCGCTCGGTGGCCACCTTCATCCGCTGAAATACAGCCTCGGGCTGGCGCGGGCCGCGGCCGGCCTCGGCGTTCGCATCCACGAAGAGTCGGCGGTGACTGGCATCGAGCCCGGCAGCACGGTCTTGCTGCGCACCGCCACCGGCTCGGTGCGTGCATCGCACGTGCTGCTGGCCGGCAACGTCTACCTGCAGGGCATCGCACCCGTGCTCGAACAGCGGATCATGCCGGTCGGCACCTACATCGTCGCCTCAGAAGCAATCGATCCGGCGCTTGCAGAATCGCTCGTGCCCACGCAGTCGGCCGTGTGCGACACCAACTTCGTGCTCGACTACTTCCGGCCCACCGCCGACCACCGCATGCTGTACGGTGGCCGCGTCAGCTACAGCGCCGCCACGCCGATGAACCTGGCGGCCAGCATGCGGCGGCGCATGGCACGCACCTTTCCGCAGTTGCAGAACACGTCGGTCGAATACGCGTGGGGTGGCTTCGTCGACATCTCGATGAACCGCGCGCCCGACTTCGGGCGCCTGCCCGACGCCGGTGCCGCGCGCGCATTTTCGAACGTGTACTACCTGCAGGGTTTCTCGGGTCATGGCCTCGCCCTCACCGGCCTGGCCGGTCGCCTCGTCGCCGAAGCGATTGCCGGAGCTGCCGAACGCTTCGACACCTTCGCGCGCATTCGGCACCGCAACTTCCCCGGTGGCGCGCTGCTGCGCACGCCGGCGCTGGTGGCGGGCATGGCCTACTACCGGCTGAAGGACATGCTGTGAACCCGTTGCGCGCGCCCACCAACGGCACATTCTTTGCTCTGGCTTGCCTGCCAAGACGCCGATCGCAGCTGCTGCGAAACCGCAGCCCGAAGCACGCCCCATGAAACCCGCCGTCCCCCGCTCATCAATCAGCGCCAAACCGGTGGTGCTCGTGCCCGCGTGCAACCGCATGCTGGGCCAGCACCCTTACCACGTCGCCGGCAAGAAATACATCGACGCGGTGCGCCTGGCCGGCTGCCAACCGCTGGTCGTGCCCTCGGCCGGCATCGACGAAATCGACGCGCTGCTCGACCTGGCCGACGGTGTGTTCCTGACCGGTTCGCCTTCGAACGTGCACCCGGGCCAATTCGGCGAGCACGTGCACGACAAGACGCTGCCGCTCGACTCCGAGCGTGACGGCTGGACCCTGCCGCTGATCCCGCGTGCGCTCGAACGTGGCATTCCGCTGCTCGCGGTTTGCCGCGGCCTCCAGGAAGTCAATGTGGCGCTCGGTGGTTCGCTGCACCAGGCGGTGCAGGAAGTGCCGGGCCGGCTCGACCACCGCGACGCGGACGACACTTCGCTCGAGGTTCAATACGGCCTCGCGCACGAGCTGACCGTTTTGCCGGGTGGTGTGCTGGCCGATGTGCTGGAAGCGGGCCGCATCGAAGTCAACTCCCTGCACGGCCAGGGCGTGAACCGGCTGGCGCCGGGCCTGCGCGTCGAGGCCGTGGCGCCCGACGGCCTGATCGAAGCCTTTTCGGTCGAAGCCGCCCCGGCGTTCAACCTCTGCGTGCAATGGCACCCGGAATGGCAGGCTGCGAGCAACCCGGTTTCGATGCGCCTGTTCCGCGCGTTCGGCGTGGCCTGCGCCGCGTTCCGCGACCGCCACCGAGTCCCGCACCAAGACCCGGATCGTTAGTGGCGCCGCGCGCGGCCAGACCGCGCAGCCCCCGCCCCAAGCTTCCGACCCGACCCCGGCGCGTCATCACCGTGACCCGCCCAACACTCCCAGGTGCCCCATGGTAGACAAGAGCAACTTCACATTCGCCGACCTAGAAAACTGGTTCAACGAACGACGTGTCACCGAGATCGAGTGCCTCGTGCCCGACCTCACCGGCGTGGCGCGCGGCAAGATCCTGCCGCGCGAAAAGTTCACCGAAGACCGCGGCATGCGCTTGCCGGAAGCCACGGTCGCCATTGGCGTGACCGGCGAGTTCCCGGAAGACGGCCCGTACTACGACGTGATCCACCCGACCGACCGCGACATGCATCTGCGGCCCGACCCGTCGACCGTGCGCATCGTTCCCTGGGCCACCGACCCGACCGCCCAGGTGATTCACGACTGTTACGACCGCGACGGCAAACTCATTCCCTTTGCACCGCGCTCGGTCCTGCGCAAGGTCTGTGACCTGTACGCGGCGGAGGGCTGGGAACCGGTGGTGGCGCCCGAGGTCGAGTTCTATCTGGTGGCACGCAACACCGACCCCGACGTTCCCCTGAAGCCGCCGGTCGGCCGCAGCGGCCGCTCCGAAACCTCGCGCCAGGCCTACTCGATCGACGCAGTGAACGAGTTCGATCCGCTGTTCGAAGACGTCTACGACTACTGCGAGAAGATGGAGCTGAACGTCGACACGCTGATCCATGAGGTCGGCGCCGGTCAGATGGAAATCAACTTCTTCCATGCCCACCCGCTGGGCCTGGCCGATGAGGTGTTCTTCTTCAAGCGCACCGTGCGCGAAGCCGCGATGCGGCACGAC
>JAYVTD010000250.1:0-6055 GCA_043774765.1 Rhizobacter sp.
CCAACGGGTCCAGCTCAGCACAACCTGGCAGCGCGACGACGGCCTGTGGCTGGCCACGGCCCGAGCCCGCCCCGATGACCTGCCGGCCGAAGTGCCGAAGGACTTGGACGCCACCGCGCGCGCGCTGGGCCAGGCCATAGGCTCACTGGCCGCTCAAGACCACCACCCTTTTGCGCGGCCGTACCGGCTTGACGACGCTGGCTGGGTCGCCAACCGCTGGTGCGAGATCTTGCCGATCTCGACCGTCGCCAAACAAAAGCTGATGGAGTTGCCCGACCCGATCGTGCGGCTGCAACTCGTAGACGACTTTCTGCGCAGCCGCGGTGTGGTGAAGTAGCCCGGACCAGCGCCGGGCCGCCCCAAGCGGTCCGGGCACCCGCCGGGCGGGTGGTGCCGGTATTCCGGCACCGGGTGCCCCGTCAGTCTTCAGCTCTGCAGCAGCTTGCGCAGTGGCGCTGGCAAACCGGCGGCGAGCGCGGCTTCCTGCGTGAACCAGCGCCCGCTCGGCCAGCCACGCACCAGTTCGGCCACACGGCTTGCGCTGGTGCGCGCCGGCAGCGTCCAGCGCAGCGGGTGGAGTGTCCAGTCCAGGTGCGTGAGCGTGTGCCTGAAGCTGGGCAAGGCCTGCGCTTCGCCGGGCCAGCCTGTGCTGGCGGTGTCGAACCCGGCCATCGAATCGAATTCGGGCAGGCTCCACAAAGCCGCCCACACACCGGTCGGCGGGCGCTGCACCAGCCAGACCTGGTCACGCCAGTGCAGCCACAGCCACACGTGCTCGCGTGTGCTGCGCTTGAGCTTGCGGGTCTTGACCGGGAAGCGTTGCTGGGTCTGCGTGCTGGCCGCCACACAAAGGCTCTGCGCCGGGCACAGCAGGCACGAAGGTGAGCGCTGCAGGCACAGCGTGGCACCCAGGTCCATCAGCCCCTGGGTGTAGCGCTCGATGCCGTCTTCGGGCAGCAGCAGCGTGGCCTGTTCCCACAAAGCGCGCTCTTGTGCCGCTTCGGCCAGATCGCCCTCGAAACCGAGCACACGGGTCAACACTCGTTTGACGTTGCCGTCGAGGATCGCGACCCGCTCGCCGAAGCAGAACGCGGCGATCGCCGCGGCGGTCGAGCGGCCGATGCCGGGCAAGTTGGCCAGCACCACGCTGCTGCGTGGAAACTGCCCGCCGTGCTCAGTGACCACGGCCTGCGCGCAGCGGTGCAGGTTGCGGGCACGGCTGTAGTAACCGAGACCGCTCCAGAGTGCGAGCACATCGTCGAGCGGTGCGGCCGCAAGTGCGCGCACGTCGGCGAAGCGTTGCAGAAAGCGGTCGAAATACGCGAGCACTGTCCCGACCTGGGTCTGCTGCAACATGATCTCGGAGAGCCACACGCGGTAAGGGTCGCGGGTGTTTTGCCAAGGCAGCGTGTGGCGGCCGTGCAGCCGCTGCCACTCGATCACAAGTGCGCTGAACGCAGGCTCTGTCAGGCGCGTTGCGCCAGCGCCGACCCGCGCCAAATCAGGCCTGGGCGCGCAGGGGTTGCGCCGCGGCTTCGGTGCGAGTGCTCGTCGCCAGCGAGATCAGCGCGGCGTCGGGCATCGGCCCGATGCAGGCCTGCTCGCGCAAGGCTTCGAGCAGGTGGCGCGTGCGGCCGAGCAGGCTTTGCAGCCGCTCGTCTTGCGCTTCGATTTCGCCCAAGCGCAGTTCGAGCTCGCTGGCGGCCGTTTGAACCCGTTCGAGCGACTCGCGCCGGCGCCGGAAATTGCGGCGCCGCTCGCGCAGTTGCGAATCGACCTGTGCGGAAGTCGACTTGTTCCAGATTTCAAGGTCGCCGCTCGCGTTTTCGAACACGACCCGCAGCTTGGACACCAGCATGCGCCGGAACTGCTCCATGAACTTGGGCTGCGACAGGCGCAGCGCCTGCGTCAGGCCCAGGTACTGCACGTAGTTGGTTTCGATCAGGTTGAGCTCGTCGATGTAGCGCTCCATCTCGGGCGCTTTGGTCAGCGCCAGGCTGAAGCCAAACTCGGCGTTGAGCCGGGCGAACGAAGCGCCGAGCATGTCGCGCACTTCGACGTTGAGGTGCTGCGCGCCCGTCAGCAGCGCACGCAGCTTGGTGCACAGTACGATGAATGCCTTCTTGGCGCCGAGGTTGAGCAGCGACTTGTTCATCACCGCCTGCATCTCGCTCACTTCTTCGCGCAGCCGGTCAGACGACAGGCCGACGAGCGCGTCTTTCAGCATGCGGCTGTGCACGACACGCAGCGCCTGCAGGCGCACGGTGCACTGCTCGAACTCTGCGGTTTCGGCGTCGACCCGTTCGATCATCAGGCGCAGCTTGGAGCTGCTCTTGCCACGCAGGCCGCGCAGTTCGAGCATCTGCTCGGCGAGCTGGCGCCGGGTGTCGCCGAGGCGCCGTGCCACATGGATTTCGATCTGCTGCGCGCCTTCGAGCACCACGTCTTCGAGCACCTGGCGGCGCTGTGGTAGCAGCTGTGTGCCGAGCGCGGATTCGAGTTCGGGCAGGTGGCTTTCGCGCAGCGCGTCGTGGTCGCCCATCACGCGAGCGGCCAGCGCCTGGCGCGCCGACAGCGGGAACACCCGCTCCGGCGGAATGTCGAGCGTGCGCGCGGTCTCGCGGCGCACGCCGGCGATCTGTGCCTGCACGGCCGCGCGCGTGGCCAACGGGTCGAGCAAGGCGTCGATCTTGTTCAGCACGACGAAGCGCGTTGGCGCGTGGCTGCCGAGGTGGTCGCGCCAGATCGCCATGTCGGACTTCGTGACGCCGGTGTCGGCACCGAGGATGAAGACCGTGGCGTGCGCCGAAGGCAGCAGGCTCAGCGTGAGCTCGGGCTCGGCACCAATGGCATTCAGGCCCGGCGTGTCGAGCACCACCAGCCCTTGTTTGAGCAAGGGGTGCGGGTAGTTGATGAGCGCGTGGCGCCAGGCCGGCACCTCGACGCGGCCGGCGTCGTCGAGCGGCGGGTTGTCGTCGGGATGGGCGTCGTCCCAGAAACCGAGGGCGCGCGCCTGGTCTTTGCTGACGAAGCTGGTGCGCGTGACTTCGAGCAGCGATTGCGCCAGTTGTTCGGGGTCGCGCACCTGCAGCGGCACGATCTTCCACGCACGACGCTGCGGGCGCAGTTCGGTGAGCGAGAGGCCGTCGAGGCGCGTTTCGATCGGCAGCAGCATCAGCGAGGAAGGCTCTTCGGCGTCCCAGGCCAGCTCGACCGGGCACATCGTGGTGCGGCCCGGCGTGGCCGGCAGGATGCGCCGGCCGGTGTCAGCGAAGAAGATCGCGTTGATCAGTTCGGACTTGCCGCGCGAGAACTCGGCGACGAAGGCGACCACCAGTTTTTCGTTGCCGAGACGTTCGCGCAACGAGCTCAGCTGAATGCCGGCCGAGTCGTCGATCAGCTCGTGTTCGCCGAGGAATCGCGCCACGTCGTCGAGCCGCTGCGCGAGCGCCGAACGCCAGCCACTGAGGGCATCGAGACTGGTGGCGAACGAGGGCGAAGGTGTCATGAAGAACGGGGGTGGCGCGGTGGTGAAACGACGAGCGAATCATGGTAGCGCAAGCATTTGCGCGCCAGACGAATGAAACATCTGCTCACCAACACCGGGCGGGAAACTGCCAAGCAGTTCCCGAATCCTTCACCGCCGTTGGCAGCCGGGGCAGAAAAATGTGGCGCGCTGGCCCTGCACGATGCGGCGAACCGTGCCGTCGCAGCGCACGCAGGGTTCGCCCGCGCGGCCGTAGACACGCGCCTGCAACTGGAACTCGCCGGCCATGCCGTGGGCATCGCGAAAATCGCGCAGCGTGGAGCCACCGAGTGCGAGCGCGCGGGCGAGCGTTTCGCGCACCGCATCAGCCAGCCTGTCGCAGCGCGCGCGGCTGACACGGTCGCTGCGCGTGCGCGGGTCGATGCCGGCTTCGAACAGCGCTTCGCAGGCGTAGATGTTGCCGGCACCGACAACGATGGCACCGCCGAGCAGCGCCTGCTTGATCGCAACACGACGGCCGCGCAGCGCGGCGTGCAGGTGCGCGCCGGTGAAGGCCGCGTCGAAGGGCTCGAGGCCGAGCCCGGCGAGCAGCTTGCCGGCCATGCCGGAGTCTTGTGTGGCCGACCAGACGACTGCGCCAAAGCGTCGCGGGTCGGTCAGGCGCAAGGTGCCTTGCGCGGTGACGAGGTCGAAGTGATCGTGCGGGCCGGGCGCGTGGGGCGCGGCGTCGAAGGCCAGCGAACCCGACATGCCCAGGTGCATCAACAAGCCGCCCCGGTCGAGTGCCAGCCACAAATATTTACCACGCCGCGTGACCTCGCCGACGGCTTGTGCCACGAGCGATTCGGGCGCGCAGCCGAGCGGCCAGCGCAGCGGTTTGCCCAGGCGCACAGCGTGAACCTGCGCACCGTGAATACGCCGCGCAAAACTCTGGCGCGTGACCTCTACTTCGGGCAATTCAGGCATGAAGGGAATTATCGTGGTCAGTGGAGGTCGCATCGCTGCGCCCTAGAATCTTCTTCGCGTCTCCAGGAGTCAGTCGATGCCCCTTCTCAGTTCCCGATTCCGGGCCGCCCGCACGCTGCTGGCCGTGGCGGCATCGGTCGTGATGGCACAAGGCGTTGTCGCTCAGGAAGCCGGCGGCAAGCCGGTGGTGCTCGCGAAGGTCGACAACTCCAACATCGACGCGCCGCTGTTCTATCAGTTGCTGATCGGCGAGATGCAGTTGGGCGAAGGCGAAGCCGGCGCGGCATTCCAGGTGATCCTCGACGCCGCGCGCCGCACGAAAGACGAACAACTGTTCCGCCGCGCGACCGACATCGCCTTGCAGGCCCGTTCCGGCGATCAGGCGCTCGTGTCGGCCAAGGCCTGGCGCCAGACCCTGCCCGATTCGCTCGACGCCTTGCGCTACCAGGTTCAATTGCTGGTCGCCCTCAACCGCCCTCAGGAGACGCTGGAACCACTGCAGGCACTGCTCAAGCAGACCCCGGCGGCCGAGCGCTCCAGCCTGATCACTGCGCTGCCGCGCTTTTTTGCGCGCAGCGCCGACAAGGCCCAAGTCGCCACGCTGACCGAACAGGTGCTGCTCCCCTACATCGATGCTCCCGACACACGGGTCGCGACGCTCGTCACCAGCGGGCGCAGCTGGCTGGCGGCACAAGACAACGCCAAGGCGCTGGCTTTCGCGCAGCGGGCCCACACGCTCGACCCAGCCGCGGAAGGCCCGGCCGTGCTCGCGCTCGAGTTGCCGCCCGGCGATGCCGCCGCGACGGCAATCGTGCAGGGCCACCTCGCAGCCCGGCCCGACAGCAATGGCGTGCGCTTGCTCTATGTGCGTGCGCTGCTCGCCGTGCCACGTTATGCCGACGCCACCGCGCAGCTCGAAACCCTGACCCGCACCGCGCCGCAGCTGGCGCAGGCTTGGCTGACGCTGGGCGCGCTGCACCTGCAACTGCGCGAGCCGGCACCGGCGATCGTGGCACTGCAGAAGTATGTGGAACTGGTGCAGGCGGGCGGCGCGGTGCCGAAGCCGGCGGCTGATGCGGCCGAGGACGACGACGTGCCCGCCTCCACTGAAGACGCACTGACCCGCGCCTGGCTGCTGCTGGCCCAGGCGGCCGACCAGCAAGGCGACTTCCGCGCGTCGGAGGCCTGGCTGGCAAAGATCGACGACCCGCAGCGTGCGCTCGAAGTGCAGACGCGGCGTGCTTCGCTGCTGGCGCGCCAGGGCAAGCTGGCGCAGGCACGCGAGCTGATCCGGCGCGTGCCGGAAAAGATCCCCGCCGACGCACGCGCCAAGCTGCTCGCCGAAGCGCAGGTGCTGCGCGACGTCAAACAATGGGGCGAAGCCAATACGCTGCTCGCCAGGGCGAACGTGCAGTTCACGGACGACGTCGACCTGATCTACGAACAGTCGATGATGCTCGAGAAGCTCAACAAGCTCGACGACATGGAGCGCCTGCTGCGCCGCGTGATCGCGCTCAAGCCCGACCACCAGCACGCTCACAACGCGCTCGGTTATTCGCTGGCCGAACGGAACGTGCGCTTGCCCGAGGCGCGCACGCTGAT
>JAYVTD010000251.1:0-12936 GCA_043774765.1 Rhizobacter sp.
GGCGCGATCTGCGGCACGCGTGTGCGCCCGCTCTGTTCGCACGCGGCAACAGCCACGCCTTGCCAGTGCGCGAGCTTCTTCTGCGCGCGCTCGCCGGCCAGGCGCAGCACCGAGCGTTCGCACATCAGCGGTTGAACCCGCGCCACGCCGAGTTCGGTGGATTTTTCGATCAGCCCGTCCATGCGTTCGTTGGCCGGCACACCGAGCGCGAGCGTGACGGCCAAGGCGAGTTCACGCTCGACCTTTGTTCCCGCGCCGACCTGCACCGCCACATCGTTGCGGCCCATTTGCGTGACGCTGGCGAGCCACTCGGCACCGTCGCCGTTGAAGAGCGTGATGGCAGCACCGGGTTGCAGGCGCAGCACCTGCACGTGACGCGCCGCGCCGGCAGGCAGTGAGAGTTTTTCGCCGGCCTGCAGCGGCTGGTCGATGAAGAAGCGCGGTGGCATGCAGCGAGTGTGCCTCAGGCAACACGCCTCTCAGCCGCGCAGCATCCGCCTGACGCGCACGCGCCAGCGTCGCACCACCACCCGCGCGCTGCGCCACCATGCCGATTCGGCGATCGCCGCCTTGACACGCGCCTTGGTCGCGCGCCACCAGCCTATGGCCCGCGCGAACCAGGCGATCTGCATCAGCTGCGGCTCGGTCAGGATGAAGAGCCGCCCGACCAGCGCGGTGCCGAGCACCTTGGCCGCGACGATCACCGACAAGCCGAGCACGGTGCTGCCCGCGTGGATCAACCACAGCGCCAGCAGCTTGACCGGGATCAACAACACCGCCGGCACCAGGAACAGCACCAACGCCCAACGGCTCTGCACGCCCACGATGCGCGCTTCCAGGCGCGCGATCGGCGGCCACTTCGCAAGCCGCGCGGCCCACGCCGTCAGCGGGCGCCAGCCCCACTCTTCGAGAAACAGCACCACGGCGGCCAGCGCCAGCATCAGGCCACGAACCGCGCGCCACAGCCACTTGAAGGGATTCATGCGCTGCGTTTGAGCCAGTCGCCGATGATCGCCGCCGTGCAGGCGCTGGCCACGCTGTCGATGAAGCTGGTGAAGGCGACGTGCGCGCTGTCGTCGGCGCGGTCGGAGATGCAGCGCACCACGGCAAAGGGCACGCCGGAATCGGCGCACACCTGGGCCACGGCCGCGCCTTCCATCTCGACCGCCAATGCGTCGGGCAAGAGTTCGCGCAGCGCCGCGCTCTGCGCCGCGCTCGAAACGAACAGGTCCCCGCTGACGACGAGCCCGCGATGCAAACGGGCGTGTTCGAGCTGGAAAGCGTGAACCGTTGCGGCGCCGAGCAAGGCGTCGGCGCCATCGAGGCAACGTTGCACCGCAGCGGCCAGCGCATCGGCCAGCAGGGTGTCGGCGTCGAAGTGCGAGCGCCCGCTCGACGGCACCTGGAAGCGCGGGAACAGCGGCGAGACATCGAGGTCGTGCTGCAGAAGTTGCCGGGCCACGACCACGTCGCCCACGTTGACACCGTGTGCCAAGCCGCCGGCCACGCCGCTCAGCACGAGTGCGCGGGCCTGGAAGGTGTGGATCAGCAGCGTGGTGGTGGTGGCCGCCGCGACCTTGCCGATGCCCGAGAGCGCCAGCACGACCGGGTGGCCGTGCAACTCGCCCAGATGGAAGCTGCGGCCGGCCCGCTCGACGCGGCGCGCGTGCTGCAGCAGGGGCAGCAGGGCTTGCAGCTCCTGGTGCATGGCGCTGACGATCGCCAGCGGCGGTGATTCAGCGATGCTGATCACCAGTTCGCCGGAGGCACATCTCAGGCGCCGAACAGCGCCCGCTGGGCCGCGGCCGCAGCGGCCTCACCCTTGCGTTCGCGGATCTGCGCGATGGTGCGCTGGGCGACCGCCTGCAGTTCCTGCGCGGTGCCGGCCTTCTCGACCGCCAGTGTCAGCACGAAGCCGCGCAGGCCGAGTTCCTTCGAGATCATCTGCGTGAGCGCGGCGGTGAACTCCGCGTAGTCGAGCGGCGCGGCGGGGGCAAGCGCCGCCGCCGGCAGTTCCGCCGCGCTCGTGCCACCCGGTCGGGCCAGCTGCGACGCGCCGCGCCCGCTGGCCGCCAGCGGCGCGATCAGGCCCAGCGCCTGGAGATCGGCGAAGTCTTGCGCCGAAATGCCGGCCAGGTGGGCGAGCAGCATCGCTTCGGTCTTGACACCGTCGATCACGAACAACAGGTTGCGCTGCGGGCGCTCCTTGACGACGGTGCGTGCCTGAATCTCGATGCGCCCGGCTTCGGTCTTGGACCAGATCACCAATATGTTCCTGTCAACGACTTGCGCGCTTCCCTCGTGAGGCGGCGCTATAAAGGCGTGAATGTATCAGTACGGAACATCTGGGAGGTGTCCAGTCATCACGTTCGCGTGGTCGTTGAATCAGGCCTTGTCGCGCAACTCGCGGCGCAGGATCTTGCCGACCGGGGTTTTGGGCAAGTCGGCGCGGAACTCGACGACCTTGGGCCGCTTGTAGCCGGTGAGGTTGGCTTCGCAATAGGCGCGCACGTCGGCTTCGGTCACGGCCGGGTTGCTCCTGACGATCACCAGCTTGACCGCTTCACCGGCCTTCGCATCGGCAATGCCGACCGCAGCGCATTCCAGGATGCCGGGCATCTGCGTGACCACGTCTTCGACTTCGTTCGGGTACACGTTGAAGCCGCTCACCAGGATCATGTCTTTCTTGCGGTCGACTATTTTGAAGTAGCCACGCTCGTCGACCACCCCGATGTCGCCGCTGCGAAAGAAGTGGTCACCCGTCATCACCTTGGCAGTCTCGTCGGGCCGCTGCCAGTAGCCGGCCATCACCTGCGGGCCGCGGATGCAGATCTCGCCCGGCGTGCCCAGCGGCACCTCGATGCCGTCGTCGTCGAGCAGTTTGAGCTCGGTGTTGGGCATCGGCAGGCCGATGTTGCCGCTGTACGAGCTGCTGTCGACCGGGTTGCAGGTAGCAGACGGACTGGTCTCCGACAGGCCGTAACCTTCGACGATCGGGCAGCCGGTCTTCTCGAGCCAGAGCTTGGCGGTGGCGCTCTGCACCGCCATGCCGCCGCCGACCGAGATCACCAGGCCGCTCCAGTCGACGCTGCTGAACTCGGGGTGGTGCGCCATCGCGTTGAAGAGTGTGTTCACGGCCGGGAAGCTGTGGAACTTCTCGCCCGCGAGTTCCTTGAACATGGCCGGCAGGTCGCGCGGGTTGGCGATCAGGATGTTGCAGCCGCCCATGCGCATGGCCAGCATCATGTTCGTGTTGAAACCGAAGATGTGATAGATCGGCAGCGCGCAGATCGTGACCACCTGCTGGCCCGCCGGGATCTTCTTCAACGCCGGCTGGTACCAGGCTTCGGCCTGCAGGATGTTGGCCACGAGGTTGCGGTGCAGCAGCACCGCGCCCTTGCTCACGCCGGTGGTGCCGCCGGTGTACTGCAGCACCGCGATGTCGTCGGGCCCCACCTGCGCCGGCTTGAAGCTCTTGCTGCGGCCTTGCGAGATCGCCGTGTTGAAAGGCACTGCGCCGGGCAGATCGAAGGCCGGCACCATCTTTTTGACCTTGCGCACCACGTAGTTGACGATCATCGACTTCGGGAAGCCGAGCATGTCGCCGAGCGCGGTGACGATGACCTTCTTCGTCGGCACGTTCGCGAGCACCTTCTGCAGCGTGGTCGCGAAGTTCTCGACGATGATGATCGCCTTGGCGCCCGAATCCTTCAGCTGGTGTTCAAGTTCGCGCGGTGTGTACAGCGGGTTCACGTTGACCACGACGTAGCCGGCGCGCAGGATCGCCGCCACCGCCACCGGGTACTGCGGCACGTTGGGCAGCATGATCGCGACGCGGTCGCCCTTGTCGAGACCGAGCGTCTGCAGGTAGGCGGCCATCGCTCGCGAAGCGTCGTCGACCTGGGCGAAAGTGATCGCCTTGCCCATGAACTTGTAGGCCACGCGCGCGCCGAACTTCTTGAAACTCTCGTCGAGCAAAGCCACGAGCGAGGTGTACTGCTCCACATTGATCTCGGCCGGCACGCCGGCGGGGTACTGTTTCAACCAGGTCTTTTCCATCAGGGGGCTCCGTCAACCAGCGCGGATTTTGACGGAGTGCAGCCACGCCCGGCCTAGGGTTTTTCGATACATGCGGTCGGCACCGTGGCGGGGCACTCTTGCCGCGAAGTGAACCCGGCCCGACACTGCGGGCTCACCAACCGATCGTCCGGCCTGAGGAGACCACCCCATGACCCAGGCCCTGCGCACGCCGGAAGAGCGCTTTGTCGGCTTGCCCGGTTATGCGTTCGCAAGTCACTACGTCGACGATCTCGAAGCCTGCCCCGGCTTGCGGATTCACTACCTCGACGAAGGCCCGAGCGACGCCGAGCGTGTGTTCCTCTGCCTGCACGGTCAGCCTACGTGGAGCTACCTTTACCGCCGCATGATCCCGGTTTTCACCGCGGCCGGTGGCCGTGTCGTTGCGCCCGACCTGGCCGGCTTCGGCAAAAGCGACAAGCCGGTCGACGACAGCAGCTACACCTACAACTTCCACCGCGAGATGCTGTGCGAGCTGGTGCAGCGCCTCGACCTGCGCAACATCGTGCTCGTGGTGCAGGACTGGGGCGGCCTGCTGGGCCTGACGCTGCCGATGCAGGCGCCTGAGCGTTACGCCGGCCTGCTGGTCATGAACACCGCGTTCGCGACCGGCGACCTGCCGCTCGGCCAGGGCTTCCTCGACTGGCGTGCCTACAACAACAAGAACCCCGACATGGCCGTCGGCAAACTGATGGCGCGCTCGTGCCCGCAGCTCACGCCGGCCGAAGCGGCGGCTTACGACGCGCCGTACCCCGACGCCTCATACAAGGCTGGCGTGCGTCGTTTCCCCAACCTCGTGCCCGACCACCCCGACGCCGAAGGCGCTGCGCTGTCGCGCCAGGCGCGCGAATGGTTTCGCACCCAGTGGCAAGGCAAGAGCTTCATGGCCGTCGGCATGAAAGATCCGGTGCTCGGGCCGGCCGTGATGCGCTACGTGGCCGCGCAGATCCGCAACTGCCCGGCGCCGATGGAAGTCGCCGAAGGTGGCCACTTCCTGCAGGAGTGGGGCGAGCCGGTCGCGCGCGCCGCGCTCAAGGCGCTGTCGTGACCGCGGTCAGGCCGGCCGCTTCTGACGCGTCACGGGGCAAGGGCAAACACCGTGTTGACGCGATATCGCCAACTCAACTATTCTTTTTCGAATTGGTCAGGCCACCTGACCACCGCGCCGCCAGCTCCCCGCGCCATGCCGATCCAGACCATCGAACCCCGCCGCTTGTACCGCCAGATCGCCGACCAGCTGCGCGGCCTGGTCGAGCGCGGCGAATACGAAGTCGGCTCGCGCCTCCCGCCCGAGCGTGACCTGGCCTTGCAGCTCGGCGTCTCGCGCCCGTCGGTGCGCGAAGCGCTGATCGCGCTCGAGGTCGAAGGCCTGGTCGAAGTGCGCATGGGCTCGGGCATCTACGTGCGGCCGCTCGCCGAATCGAGCGCGCGGCCGGTCAGTGCCGAAGGCCCGCTCGAGACGATCCGCGCGCGCCAGCTGATCGAAAGCGAACTCGCCGCGTACGCCGCCACGCACATGAACAAGGCTCAGATCGTCGGCCTGAAGAACGCGCTCGCGCTGATGCAGCAGGAAGTCGACAGCGGCCACACGCCGACGCGTGGCGACCGGCTGTTTCACCTGCGCATTGCCGAAGCGGCCGAGAACTCGGTGTTGCAGCGTGTGGTGTGCGAGCTCTTCGACGAACGCCACAACCCGCTGTTCGAGCAGCTCGGCAGCCACTTCGAAACCGCCGGCAGCTGGGCCGCGGCCATTCGAGAACACCAGGACGTGGTCGATGCCATAGCGCGCCATTCGGCCGAAGACGCGCGCGCCGCAATGGCCACGCACCTGTCGAATTCGCACGACCGCTTCACCGTCAACATCGCCCACTCGGCAATCCCGGAAACACCACCGGCCCCGCGCCGCAAGACGGCGCGCAAGGCCGCCTGATTCGTCAGGAGACGACACATGACCCTCACCTGCAGAATCCACGGCGCGAAAGACCTGCGCCTCGAAGACGACGGCCCGGCCACGCTCGGCGCCACCGACGTTGAAATGAGCCTCGGCGCCGGCGGCATCTGCGGCTCCGACCTGCACTACTACCAGCACGGCCGCGTCGGCGCCTTCGTGGTGCGCGAGCCGCTGATCCCGGGGCACGAAGTCTCGGGCACGGTCGCGCGCATCGGCAGCGGCGTCACACGCGTGAAGGTGGGCGACAAGGTCGCGATCAACCCTTCGCATGCCTGCGGCCAGTGCGACTACTGCCTGGGCGGCCGGTTGAACCTGTGCCGCAACATGCGCTTCCTCGGCAGCGCCAGCGTGTTCCCGCACGTGCAGGGCATGTTCCGCGAACGCTTCGTGATGGGCGAACGCCAGCTGACACCGATCCATGAAGACATCTCGCTCGGTGAACTGGCCTGTGCCGAGCCGCTCTCGATCGGTCTGCACGCGGTGCACCGCGCCGGCAACCTGACCGGCAAGACCGTGCTCGTGACCGGCGGCGGCACGATCGGTTGCATGAGCGTGATCGCGGCGAAGCTCGCCGGTGCGGCGTGGATCATCTGCTGCGACATTGCCGAACGGCCGCTGGCGATGGCCCGGCAGGTCGGCGCCGACCTGGGCTTGCGCAGCGACCAGACCAACGATGCCGAACTCACAGACATCGCAGACGTGTGCATCGAAGCCGCCGGCAGCCCCGCCGCCCTGAACACCTGCCTGAAGGCGGCACGCCGTGGCGCACGCATCGTGCAGGTCGGCACGCTGCCGGCCGAAGGTGTGATGTTCCCGGCCAACAGCATCATGGCGCGCGAGCTCGACTACGTGGGCGCGTTCCGCGCCGCGCACGCCTTCGACTGGGCGGTGCAATACCTGCGCACCCGGCGCGTCGACGTGCGGCCTTTGCTCAGCGCGCAGATTCCGCTGAGCCGCTCGCTCGAAGCGTTTGAGCTCGCCAGCGACCGCACCCGCAGCACCAAGGTGCAGGTCGTTTGCGGCTGACACCGATCCTCAAAACACAACGGAGACAAAGCATGAACAAGACCTTCATCAAGACCCTGATCGCCGGCGCCGCGCTGGCCGCCACCACCGGTGCGTTCGCGCAAACCAAGCTCAAGTGGGCGCACGTGTACGAAACCTCGGAGCCCTTCCACACCGCCTCGGTGTGGGCCGCCGAAGAGATCAAGAAACGCAGCAATGGCCGCTACCTGATCGACGTGTACCCGGCCTCGCAGCTCGGCAAGGAAAACGACATCAACCAGGGCCTGACGCTCGGCACCGTCGACATCATCATCTCGGGTTCGAGCTTCGCTGCGAAGAGCTTCCCGCGCATCGGCGTGACCTACTACCCCTACACCTTCCGCGGCGTGGAGCACCTGCTGGCCTACACGAAGAGCGACATCTATCGCGAACTCTCGAAGGGCTACGAAGAGAAGAGCGGCCACCCGATCATCGCCACCACCTACTACGGCGTGCGCCACACCACCAGCAACAGGCCGATCGCCAAGTGCGCCGACATGAAGGGCCTGAAGATCCGCGTACCCGACGTGCCGGCCTATCTGGCGATGCCGCGCGCCTGCGGTGCCAACACCTCGCCGATCGCGTTCGCCGAGGTCTACCTGGCGCTGCAGAACGGCACCGTCGAAGCGCAAGAGAACCCGCTGACGACGATCGAGGCGAAGAAGTTCTTCGAAGTGCAGAAGCACATCGTGCTGACCGGCCACATCGTCGACCACCTGAACACCATCGTCGCCGGTGGCCTGTGGAAGAAGCTGTCCGACGCCGACAGGAAGATGTTCACCGAGGTGGCGCAAGAAGCCGCCACAAGAGCCTCGGGCGAAGTGGCGGCGCGCGAGAAAGAGCTCGTCGCGGTGTTCAAGGGCAAAGGCACCACCGTGACCGAAGTCGACAAGGAAGACTTCCGCAGCGCGGTGCTTAAGAACGTGACCTTCGAGTCCTTCGGTTACCAGAAGGCCGATTGGGACAAGATCCAGGCGATCAAGTAACAACCATGTCTGCCTACGTTGAAATGGCGCAGCCGCATGCGCCGGCGGAAGTGGCCCCAGAAGAACTCGTCAGGAGTTTTGCCGAAGCCGACGTGCACGTGGTCGACCTGCACGGTCACTCGGTCGAAGACTGGGTCTGCTTCGGTTTCTTCTGGGCCATGGCCACGCTGGTCTTCATCCAGTTCTTCACGCGCTACGTGATGAACGACTCGTTCGCCTGGACCGAAGAGCTGGCCGTGTACTGCCTGATCCCGGTGGTGTTCATCGGCTCGGCAGCCTGCGTGCGGCGCAGCCGGCACATCCAGGTGAACATCCTGTACCGCTACTTGCCGAAGCTGCCGGCGCGCGTGCTCTCGACCTTCGTCGACATCGCGCGCACGGTCTTCTTCGGCTACGTGGCCTACCTGGTGGCGCGCTTCGCATTGGCCGTGAACAACGAGCCGATGACGACGATCAACTGGAACAAGAGCCATGTGTACTGGCTCGCTTTCGCCGGCTTCGCGCTGATGTTCCTGCGCTCGGTGCAGGTCAGCTGGATCAACTGGCGGCAGGGCTTTTCCATCCTCGAGCGCCCCGACGCGTTCGACGGCGTCGAAGCATAAAAGGAGCCGACCGTGGCCCTGCTGATCGGCGGATTTCTCGCGCTCATGCTCTTCGGCCTGCCGGTGGCGGTGGCGATGGCAGGCGCATCACTTCTCTACGTGCTGATCTCCGGCAGCGTGCCCGACGTGGTGGTCGCGCAGCGCATGATCGCCGGCATCGAATCGTTCCCGCTGCTCGCGGTGCCGTTTTTCATCCTCGCGGGCAACCTGATGAACGTGGCCGGCATCACCGGGCGCATCTACGCTTTTGCGGTGGCGCTGGTGGGCTGGATGCGCGGTGGCCTGGGGCAGGTGAACATCATCGGCTCGGTGATCTTCTCGGGCATGAGCGGCACCGCGATCGCCGACGCCGCAGGGCTCGGATCGATCGAGATCAAGGCGATGGTCGAGCACGGCTACAGCAAGGAATTCTCGGTCGGCGTGACGGCCGCGTCGGCCACGCTCGGGCCGATCATTCCGCCCTCGCTGCCTTTCGTGATCTACGGGATGATGGCCAATGTGTCGATCGGCGCCTTGTTCGTGGCTGGCATCGTGCCCGGCCTCGTGATGACGCTGCTGATGATGTTCACGGTGGCCTACTTCGCACGCAAGAACAAATGGGGCGCCGACACGCCTTTCCACTGGGGCCGGCTCGGGTCGGCGAGCCTCGAGATCATGATCGTGCTCGCCTTCCCGATGGCCGTGTGGCTGATGACGAAGGCCGGTGTCTCGGTCAACATGGCGGCGGGCTCGGCCTTCGCGGTGCTGCTGGCGCTCGACTGGTATTTCAACTTCGCGGCAGTGATGGCGCTGATGGCGCCGGTGATCCTGATCGGCGGCATGACGATGGGCTGGTTCACGCCCACCGAAGCGGCCGTGGCAGCGGTGATCTGGGCGTTGTTCCTCGGCCTGGTGCGTTACCGCTCGATGAGCCTGAAGTCGCTGGCGCAGGCCACCTTCGACACCATCGAGACCACCTCGTCGGTGCTCTTCATCGTGACCGCGGCATCGATCTTCGCGTGGCTGCTGACCACCACGCAGGCGGCGCAGATGCTGGCCGACTGGATTCTTTCGGTCACCAGCAACAAGTGGGTGTTCCTGCTGCTCGCGAACATATTGATCCTGTTCGTCGGCTGTTTCATCGACACCATCGCGGCGATCACGATCCTGGTGCCGATCCTGCTGCCGATCGTGCTCAAGCTCGGCATCGACCCGATCCACTTCGGCCTGATCATGACGCTGAACCTGATGGTCGGCCTGCTGCACCCGCCGCTGGGCATGGTGCTGTTCGTGCTGGCGCGCATCTCGAAGCTGTCGGTCGAGCGCACCACGATCGCGATCCTGCCGTGGCTGGTGCCGCTGCTGGGCGCGCTCGCGGCCATCACCTACATTCCGGCGATCACGCTGTGGCTGCCGCGCGTGATGGGCCTGATCAAATAACACGCTGTTCTTCACCGGAGACTTCCACCATGAGCAAGAGACTCGAAGGCAAGACCGCCTTCGTCACCGCTGCGGGCCAGGGCATCGGCCGCGCCACCGCCGAGGCTTTCGTGCGCGAAGGTGCGCGCGTGATCGCGACCGACATCAACGAAGCGCTGCTCGCCGAGCTGGCCAAGGCCACTGGCTGCGAAACACACCGGCTCGACGTGACCGATGCCAACGCGGTGAGCGCTGCCGCGAAGGCCGCCGGCACGGTGAACATCCTCTTCAACGGCGCCGGTTACGTGCACGCCGGCACCATCCTCGACTGCGACGAAAAAGCCTTCGACTTCTCGTTCGACCTGAACGTGCGGGCGATGTACCGCATGACCCGCGCTTTCCTGCCGGCGATGCTCGCCTCTTTCGAGCACGGCAAGGGCGGTGGTTCGATCATCAACGTGGCGTCGGTGGCCGGCAGCATCAAAGGCGCGCCGAACCGCTTCGTCTACGGCGCGACCAAGGCCGCGGTGATCGGCATGACCAAGTCGATCGCTGCCGACTTCATCACCCGCGGCGTGCGTTGCAACGCGATCTGCCCGGGCACGGTGGAATCGCCGTCGCTGCGCGCGCGCATGGCGGCGCTGGCGGAATCGACCGACCAGACCCTCGAGCAGGCCGAGGCCTGGTTCGTCGCACGCCAGCCGATGGGTCGCGTGGGCCGCACAGATGAAATCGCCGCGCTGGCGGTCTACCTCGCTTCCGACGAATCGGGCTTCACCACCGGCACCGCGCAGATTATCGACGGCGGTTGGTCGAACTGAATTCAACTTAACTGCAAAGGAACCCAGGATGAAACTGCTTCGATACGGCGCCAAGGGCGCAGAAAAACCCGGCCTGATGGACGCACAGGGTGTGGTGCGCGACCTGTCGGGCGAGCTTGCCGACATCAGCGCCCACACGCTCACGCCGCACAGCCTGCAGCGTCTGCGCGAGCTCGACCCGACCTCCCTGCCGGTGGTCGCCAACCCCGGCCGCATGGGCCTGCCCTGGACCGGCTGCGGCAAGTTCATCGCCGTCGGCCTGAACTACGCCGACCACGCGGCCGAGTCGAACCTGCCGGTGCCGGCCGAGCCGGTATTGTTCACGAAGACGGTGTCGTGCATGGTCGGTTGCAACGACGCGGTCGTGCTGCCGCAGGGCTCGGTCAAGGGCGACTGGGAGGTCGAACTCGGCATCGTCATCGGCACCAAGGCGCGCTACGTGAGCGAGGCCGAAGCGCTGAAATTTGTGGCCGGCTACTGCGTCATCAACGACGTGTCGGAACGTGAATACCAGATCGAACGCGGCGGCACCTGGGACAAGGGCAAGGGTTGCGACACCTTCGGCCCGATCGGCCCGTGGATGGTCACCGCCGACGAAGTGCCCGACCCGCAGGCGCTGTCGATGTGGCTCGACGTGAACGGCACGCGCCGCCAGACCGGCAACACCAAGACGATGATCTTCGGTGTGGCTCATCTGGTGAGCTACATCAGCCGCTTCATGACGCTGATGCCTGGCGACCTGATCACCACCGGCACGCCCCCGGGCGTGGGCATGGGCGCCAAGCCGACACCCACCTACCTGAAGCCGGGCGACACGATGCGCCTGGGCATTCAGGGGCTGGGCGAGCAGACGCAGCGCGTGTTCGCGTGGGACCCGGCGTTGATCGACAACTAGAACGGTACGTCACCATGTCAGAAGCCTTGGTCATCCGCATCCACCCGGCCGACGACGTGGTGATCGCGCGGCACCAGCTCGTCGGCGGCACGCTGCTGCCGAGCGAAGGTGTCACCGTGATCGGCCTGGTGCCGCCCGGCCACAAGATCGCGGTGCGTGCCATCGCGCAAGGCGCGCCGGTGCGGCGCTACAACCAGATCATCGGCACCGCGAAGCAGGCTATCGCCGCCGGCCAGCACGTGCACACGCACAACCTGGAATTCAGCAGTTTCGCGCGCGACTACGCGGCCAGCACCGGCACGCAGCCGACGCAGTTCGTCGATACGCCGGCCACGTTCATGGGCATCAAGCGCGCCGACGGCCGCATCGCCACGCGCAACTACATCGGCGTGCTGACGTCGGTGAACTGCTCGGCGACTGTGGCGCGCGCGATCGCCGACCACTTCCGGCGCGACACCCGCCCCGAAGCGCTGGCGAAGTATCCGAACGTCGACGGCGTGATCGCGCTGACGCACGGCGCCGGTTGTGCCACCGACAGCAATGGCGAACCGCTGCAGGTGCTGCGGCGAACGCTCGGGGGTTACGCCAGACACGCAAACTTCGCGGCTATCCTGGTCGTCGGCCTGGGCTGCGAGACGAACCAGATCTCGGGGCTGATGGAGCAGGAAAGTCTTTCGACCGGTACGCAATTCCACACCTTCAACATCCAGGAAACCGGCGGCACGAAAAAGACCGTGGCGCACGGCATCGAGCTCGTGCAGTGGCTGCTCGAAGAGGCGAACCGCGTCACGCGCGAGCCGGTGAGCGCGGCGCACATCACGGTCGGGCTGCAATGCGGCGGCTCGGACGGATACTCCGGCATCAGCGCGAACCCGGCGCTCGGCGCCGCGGTGGATCGGCTGGTGCGCCACGGCGGCACTGCGATCCTGTCGGAGACGCCCGAGATCTACGGCGGCGAGCACCTGTTGACGCGCCGCGCCGTGAGCACCGCGGTCGCCGACAAGCTGATCAACCGCATCAAGTGGTGGGAGGCTTACACCGCGCGCAACAACCAGGAGATGGACAACAACCCATCGGCCGGCAACAAGGCCGGTGGCCTGACGACGATTCTCGAGAAGAGCCTCGGCGCGATCGCGAAGAGCGGCACCACCAACCTGACCGA
>JAYVTD010000252.1:0-2027 GCA_043774765.1 Rhizobacter sp.
AGGACGAAGTGCTGCAGCAGGCACGTTTCCTGTTCGACAAGGCACTCGCCGTGCGCGCCTACACCTCGAAGCAGGTCGCGCCATTGCTCGAAACGCAGATGAAGTACGCCTTCCTGCCGCAGTCGGTGCCGGCGTTTTCGGCCACCGAGGTGATGGCCGCGCTGCAGAAGAACCACGCCGATTACAGCTACAAGGAAGCCACCATCAACCCCACCAACCCGCGCGACCGCGCGATCGAATGGGAAGCCGACGTGATCGGCGAATTTCGCAAGTCGCCCGACGCGAAAGAGTTCATCGGCCAGCGCGACACCCCGGCTGGCCGCGCGCTCTACATCGCGCGCCCGATCAAGATCACCGACGCTGCCTGCCTGCGTTGCCACAGCACGGTCGACGCCGCACCGCGCACGCTGGTCGACAAGTACGGCCCGGCCAACGGCTTCGGCTGGCAGCTGAACGAAGTGGTCGGCGCCCAGCTCGTCTCGGTGCCGATGGCGGTGCCGCTGGCGCGCGCGCACGACGCGTGGGTGCTGTTCATGGGCATGCTCTCGGCGGTGTTCGCCACCATCGCGGTGGTGCTCAACCTGATGCTGTGGTGGCTGGTGATCCGCCCGGTGACGCAGCTCTCGGGCATCGCCGACCGCGTGAGCCTGGGCGAGCTCGGCGCACCCGCATTCAGCGCCTCGGCGCGCGACGAGATCGGCCGGCTCGCGGTGTCGTTCAGCCGCATGCGCAAGAGCCTGGTGCAGGCGCTGCGGCTGCTTGAGGCTTCGCCGGCATGAGCGCCGCCGGGCCGCTCCCAAGGCGCTCAGCTCCCCCCTGGGGGGATCGGTGCGCAGCGACGAAGGGGGCGCCATGAGCGCCCGGCCTATGCTCGGCGACCCGGCGCAGCCGTTGTTGCAGCGCCTGGGCAAGTACGAGATCGTCGGCGTGCTCGGCCAGGGCGCGATGGGCATCGTCTACAACGCGATCGACCCGCACATCCACCGGCGTGTGGCCGTCAAGGCGATCCGCGCGCCGCTGCTCGCGCCGGGCGCGCACGACCTGATGGCGGCACAGCGCTTCAAGACCGAAGCACAGGCTGCGGGCCGCTTGTGCCACCCGAACATCGTCTCGGTCTACGAGTACGGCGAATCGGGCGAAGACCATTTCATCGCGATGGAATACGTGCACGGTGTGTCGCTGCTCGAACTCACCGCCCGGGGGCGGCGCTTGCCGCTCGACGACGTGAACAGCCTGATGATGCAGTTGCTCGACGCGCTGGCATGCGCCCACGAACAAGGTGTGTGGCACCGCGACATCAAACCCGCGAACCTGCTCGTCACGCCCGATGGGCGCCTGAAGGTCACCGACTTCGGCATTGCGCGCATCGCAGCGTCGGACCTCACGCAGCCGAGTTCGGTGCTCGGTTCGCCGGGTTACATGGCGCCCGAGCGCTACACCGGCGAGGCGCCCGACTGCCGCGTCGACATCTTCTCGTGCGGCGTGCTGTATTACGAGCTGCTGACCGGCACGCAGCCGTTCCGCGGCAGCAGCAGCAGCCAGGTGATGTACCAGGTGCTGCACGACACGCCGCCCGGTCCGTCGACGCTGGCGATCGCCAACCCGCCACCCGAGCGTTTTAATGCCATCGTCGCGTACGCGCTGGCGCGCCGCCCCGAGGACCGCTATGCCAGCGCCGCGCAGATGCGCGCGGCGCTGCTGGAAGCCGCAGGGCGGCCGATCGCACCGCACGTGTCGCTCGCCACGATGATGGCGCCGCGGCCTTGCGCCGACGAAGCGGCCACCGTGCAGGTGACTCGCGCGGTGCCGAGCGTTGCGCCCACCACCGGCGCACAGCCGGTCGTGCCGTTGGCGGTGGCACCGGGCACGGCGCCTCTCGCTGCGCCGGCCACCCCGCCGGTCTGTGACGCGGCCTTGCTTGTGGGGCTCGAAGCACTGCTCATCAGCCACCTCGGCCCGGTCGCGCGGCTCGTGCTGCGCGATGCGATGCGGCGCAGCGCCGGCCCGTTCGCGCTGGTCGATCGCAT
>JAYVTD010000253.1:0-5711 GCA_043774765.1 Rhizobacter sp.
TTGACCCACACGAAGTGCGACGACTGGCCGCGCACGCGCTGGTCGTAGGCGCGTGCGAAGTCGCCGACGCCCGGCCGCTCGATCTTGATGACACGCGCACCCTGGTCGGCGAGTTGGCGGGTGCAGAACGGCGCGGCGATCGCGTGTTCGAGCGCGACGACGGTGATGCCTTGCAAAGGCAGCATCAATAACTCCGCGGCAGGCCGAGCACGTGTTCGGCCACGTAGCTCAGGATCATGTTGGTCGAGATCGGCGCCACCTGGTACAGGCGGGTTTCGCGGAACTTGCGCTCCACGTCGTATTCGCAGGCGAAGCCGAAACCGCCGTGGAACTGGATGCAGGCGTTGGCCGCTTCCCAGCTCGCCTTGGCCGCGAGGTACTTGGCCATGTTGGCCTGCGCGCCGCAGGGCTCGTGCGCGTCGAACAGGCGGCAGGCTTCCCAGCGCATCAGGTCGGCGGCTTCGACTTCGATGTGGGCTTCGGCGATCGGGAACTGCACGCCCTGGTTCTGGCCGATCGGGCGGCCGAACACGACGCGGTCTCTTGCGTAACGCGTGACCCGGTCGATGAACCAGTGGCCGTCGCCGATGCACTCGGCCGCGATCAGCGTGCGCTCGGCGTTCAGGCCGTCGAGAATGTATTTGAAACCCTGCCCTTCGGTGCCTATCAGGTTCTCTGCCGGGATCTCGAGGTTCTCGAAGAACAGCTCGTTGGTCTCGTGGTTCACCATGTTCGCAATCGGCCGCACGTCGAGCCCGTGGCCGATGGCCTCGCGCAGGTCGACGATGAAGATCGACATGCCTTCGCTCTTTTTTTTCACGTCGGCCAGCGGCGTGGTGCGCGCCAGCAGGATCATCAGGTCGGAATGCTGGACGCGCGAGATCCAGACCTTCTGGCCGTTCACGACATAACGGTCGCCGCGCTTGACAGCGGTGGTCTTGATCTTGGTCGTGTCGGTGCCGGTGCTCGGCTCGGTCACGGCCATCGACTGCAAACGCAACTCGCCGCTCGCGATCTTCGGCAGGTACAGCTGCTTCTGCTCGGCCGAGCCGTGGCGCAGCAGCGTGCCCATGTTGTACATCTGGCCGTGGCAGGCACCCGAGTTGCCACCGGCGCGGTTGATCTCTTCCATGATCACCGAGGCTTCACACAAGCCCAGGCCCGAGCCGCCGTATTCCTGTGGTATCAGCGCGGCCATCCAGCCGGCTTTGGTGAGTGCGTCGACGAAGGCTTCGGGGTAGCCGCGCGCGGCGTCGACCTGGCGGTGGTATTCGTCTGGGAACTCGGCGCAGAGGGCACGAACAGCGTCGCGGATGTCCTGGTAGGTGTGCTGGGTGGAAGGCATGGTTTGGTTGTGTTTCAGCCGAGTTCGGCATGGGCCTGCATGGCCACAAATCCTTCGTGGTCGCGGGCCCAGAGCGCGACGCGCTGCTCGCCGTGGGCCCCGGCTTCGAGTTCGCCGCAAACCTGAAAGTGGTGGATGTCGAAGACCGGCCGCATCGCCTTGAAGACGAAGCGGCGCACGCGCGCTTCGGGGCGCTCGCGGCGCAGCAGGTCGAGCAGCAAGGTCGCGATCAGCGGGCCGTGCACGATCAGGCCGGGGTAGCCCTCGACCTCGGTAACGTAAGGCCGGTCGTAGTGGATGCGGTGGCCGTTGAAGGTGAGCGCCGAGTAGCGGAACAGCAAGACCGGGTCGGGCGCGATCTCGCGGCTGAAAGCGGCTCCGGCGGGGGCTGCTTGGGGCGTGAGTGCAGGGGCATCGGGAGTCGGGTTGTCGCGATACACGATGTCGTGCTCTTCGCTCAGCGCAACGCCACGCGCGTTGCTGACCTCGTGCCGCACGGTCACGAACACCAGCGCCCCGCTGCGGCCGTGCTTGACGCTCACGTCGGCAATGCGCGAGAGCCGCGTGATCTCGTCGCCGACCTGCAGCGGGTGGTTGAACTGCAGCCGGCCGCCGGCCCACATGCGGCGTGGCAGCGGCACCGGCGGCAGGAAGCCGCCACGTTTGGCGTGCCCATCGGCACCGATCTCGCTGGCGCGCGCCTGCGGCGTGAAAAACAGCCAGTGCCACAGCGGCGGCAGGTCGCTGCCGGGCATCGGCTCGGCGTCAACGCGGTCGAGCGTGGCGGCCAGCGCGGCCACGGGCGCAGCGCAAACCTGGTCGGTGCGTGTTTCGGTGCGCCCGATCCAGCTGCGCAGCTGCTCCAGTTCCAGTGCCGTCTCCATGCCTTCGCCCGTGTTCTCTTTTGCGACAGCTTGCACTGTGCACCCGCACGCCACAAAGAACCATTCGCGATTTGGGAACGCGCCCTTCGTGCCGACTTAAGCGGCTGCGTCGCCGATTCGCGCAGCAACCGGTCCAGCGCGGCGGGGTTTGGCCCGTCGAACCGCGGGTAGACCCGGTATTCGCGGGTGCGAAACGCCACCTTCATGGTTTATGAAGCCAGCCCCGAGTGACAGGGCCTGGCAACTCCAGCAAAATCAAACGAGTGGCCGATACAACGGCCGCCGGAGGGGCAGCCCGCAACCCCAATTCCCCGTGCACGGGCTTGGCACACGGCTCGGGGCAAAAATAATGAGGAAAAGACACCCATGAATACCAGGTTGTTCAAAATAGCGGCGGCTGCAGCTTTATGTTTTGCCAGCGTCGCGTCGAATGCACAGAACATCAAGCTGTGGCAGGTCACGAGCGGCACGATCGAGCTCGACAAGGGCTTCCTCACCGCGATGAGCGGCGTCGGCACCAAGGTCAAGGCGCCAGTGACGATGCACGTCATCCAGCACCCGCGCGGGCTGATCGTGTTCGACACCGGCGTCAACGTGGCAACGGCCGATGGGCAATGCGCATCGTATTGGGGGGCCGGGCTGTGCGGCGCCTTCAACGCGCAGCAAACGCGCGATGAAGTCATCGACCGTCAACTGCAGAAGCTCGGCTTCAAGGCCGATGACGTGAAGTACGTCATCTACTCGCACTTCCACCTCGACCACGCCGGCAACATCAAGCTGTTCCCGAAGGCCAGGCACGTGGTGCAGAACGCCGAGCTGAAGAACGCCTGGTGGCCCGAGAAGTTCCAGCGCGCGGCGTTTGTGCTGAAAGACTTCGACACCACGCGCGACTTCGACTTCCTCGAACTCACCGGTGACTTCGACCTCTTCGGCGACGGTTCGGTGGTCATTCTCGACACCAAGGGCCACACCCAGGGCCACCAGTCGCTGATGCTCAAACTGCCCAAGACCGGCTACGTGATCATGTCGGGCGACGCGGTCTACACGGCAGAGAACGAAAAGGGCGTGGTGCCGGGGATCACCTGGAGCGCCAACGAGTCGATGCGCTCGATCGACAAGCTCAAGATGCTGCGCGACACCCGCAACGGCCAGCTCTGGTTCAGCCACGAGCCGGCGCAATATGAAGAGCACAAGGGCAAGGTCTTCGAATAAGGACGCTCGCCCCGGCTCTGCACGACCCGCTCCGGCGGGTCGTTTTTCATCACCCTTTGAAGTCAACGTGTCGCCGAGCATCGAGTTCCTGGACGTTCGCAAGAGCTACGGCGCACAGCCTGTGTTGCGTGGCGTGAGCTTCGCCGTACAGCGCGGCGAGATCCTCGGTTTGCTCGGCCCGAACGGCTGCGGCAAGACCACCACGCTGCGCCTGGTGGCCGGCTTCCTCACACCCGACAGCGGCGAAGTGCGCGTTTGCGGTGAACCCCTCGGCAGCGGCTCGCTGGCGGCGCGCCGGCGCATCGGTTACCTGCCCGAGCGCGCGCCGCTGTACGACGCTTTGCGGGTCCACGACTACCTCGATTTCATCGCCGCCGCCAAGGGCGTGGTGCGGGCCGCACGCGCGCAGGCCATCGAGCGCGCCATCGCCGATTTCACGCTCGAGCGCGTGGTGCGCAAACCGGTCGGCATGCTCTCCAAGGGCTACCGGCAACGTGTCGGGCTGGCGCAGGCCACGCTCGCCGACCCCGAAGTGCTGCTGCTCGACGAAGCGACGAACGGGCTCGATGCTTTGCAGATCGTCGAGGCGCGCGCGCTGATCCGCCGCGGCAGCGCCGGCCGCGCGGTGATCTTCTGCAGCCACCTGATGCAGGAAGTGACTGCGCTGTGCGACCGTGTGATCGTGCTGCACGAAGGCCGCACCGTGACCATGGCCGACGCGGCAGCGGCACCGCGGCTCGAGTTGCGCATGAGCGGCACCAGCGCCGCGGCCGCGCTGGCGCAGCTCTGTGCCGTGGCCGGTGTCAGCGACGCGCACGCGCGCGATGAAAACGGCATCGTCGTGTTCGACTGCCAGGCCGATTCGCCCGAGGTGGCCGACGCCCTCGCCCGCAGCGCGCTGATCTGCGCGCGGCTGCTCTCGCTCGAAGTCAAACACCTCACACTCGAAGACCGCTTCATCGCCGCGGTCACGCAGAGCCACGCGGCCCCGCCATGAACGCCTTCTTCGCTCTCTACGTCAAGGAACTGCGCGAGCTCTTCGCCACGCCCATCGCCTTCGTGCTGCTGGCTGTGTTCTGGGCCCTGGCTGGCTGGTTCTTCAGCTTCGGCCTGTTCTTCGTGAACGTGGCGCAGATGGTCGGCACCTTCCACAACATCAGCCTGCTGCTGTTGCTCGTGATGCCGCTCGTCACGATGCGCATCTTCGCGGAAGAGAACAAGTCGGGCACGATTGAGCTGCTGCTCTCGCTGCCGCTGAGCGAGCTGCAGATCGTGCTGGCCAAGTTCGCTGCAGCCTTCACGATGCTGCTTCTGATGCTGGCCGGCAGCGCCACCGCGGTGTTGCCGCTGCTGCTGTATGCCCAACCCGATCTGGGCCCGATCGTCGGCGGTTACCTGGGCATCACGATGCTGGGTGCGGCCTTCCTCGGCGTGGGCCTGCTGGTCTCGGCGCTCACCAGCAACCAGATCGTCGCCGCGCTGCTGACCTGGGGCACGCTCACGCTGCTCTGGTTCGCAGACTACGCGGCAACGCTCGACGCGCTACCGGCGCTGCGGCGCCTGTTCCAGCACTTGTCGCTGTCGGCGCACTACGTCGACGTGATCCGCGGCGTGATCAACCTCGGCACGCTGGTGTACTTCATCAGCGCGCTGGTGGTGTCGCTGGCGCTGACGGTCGCGGTGCTGAAGGGGCGGCGGGCATGAAGCGCTGGTTCACGCGGCTGAAGTTCCTGCTGCCGGCCGTGGCGCTAGCGGTCGTGGCGGTGGCCATCAACCAGTGGGCGCTCGACCACCCGAAACGCTGGGACCTGACCAGCGCCGGCGTCTACTCGATCGGCCCGCAGACCCGGCGTGTGCTCAATGAGCTGCAGCAGCCGGTGGCCGTGACTTTCTTCTACGACCTGCGCAGCAAGGAAATGAACGATGCGCGTGCGCTGCTCGAACAGTACGCCGCGCAGAACCGCGCCTTCACGGTGCGCAGCTTCGACCCGGCCCTCGCCCCGGCCGAAGCGCGGCGCCAGCAGGTGCAGTTCGCCGGCACCGCGGTGTTCGAGTCGAACGGCAGGCGGGTCGTCGTCAACGGCGGCAGCGAAGCCGACTTCACCAACGGGCTGATCCGCGTCACGGCCACGGGTGAGCAGAGTGTGTGTTTCACCGACGGCCATGTCGAAGCCGACCCGCAGAGCCTGAAGTCACACGACCACTTCGAAGGCGACATGGGCTCGGGCCATTCGCACAGCAGCGGCGGGCGCACGCTGGTGGTTCACGAG
>JAYVTD010000254.1:0-7958 GCA_043774765.1 Rhizobacter sp.
GGTGATCAGTGCGCGCTTGAAGCGAAGCGTGAGCGGGCGAATGGGCATGAGGCAAGTCTAACAACAGCGGCGCAGCACGCCGCTCAGGCCGGCTGCACCAAGCTCGCGAAGGTCTTGCGGAACTTCTCGACCTTGGGCGCCACGACCATCGCGCAGTAGCCCTGGTTCGGGTGATTCGCGAAGTAGTGTTGGTGATAGTCCTCGGCGCGCGAATAGTTCTGCTCGGCCAGCAGCTCGGTCACGGCGCGGCCGCCGTGCAGTTCGTTGACTTCGGCCAGCGCCTCGCGGGCGACCGCGTCTTGCGCCACGTTGTGCACGTAGATGCCCGAGCGGTACTGCGTGCCGCTGTCGTTGCCCTGGCGGTTCAGCGTCGTCGGGTCGTGGATGACGAAGAAGATTTCCAGCACCTCGCGCAACGAGATCTGCGCCGGATCGAATTGCACGCGCACCACCTCGTTGTGCCCGGTTGTGCCGCTGCAGACCTGCTCGTAGCTCGGGTTCACCACGTGGCCGTTGCTGTAGCCCGATTCGACGGCAAGCACGCCGCGAACGCGCTCGTAGACGGCTTCGGTACACCAGAAGCAGCCTCCGCCCAGCGTGATCGTTTCGGATGCGGAAGAGAGGGTCATGTTCGGCTTCATTGGATGAAGGGGGGTTTGTGAGCAGCGTTCGAGACTACACCGGCGCAGGGCACCCTCGGCCCGCAGCGGGTCTTTCAATGGCGCCGGGCCGGAGCCCGCAGCGCCCGAATGCTCAGCCGAACATCCTGAACGGCTCGAAGCGGCCACGCAACACCGCAGCATCGTCGTTTGCACCGAGCCAGCCTTGTGCCAGGGTGGCGTAGACACGCCGGAAGTCGGTGGTGTGGCGCAGGTTGTCGTCGGCGGCACGGCCGGCCAGGCTCACGACCTCGCCGTACTGCCCGCCGCGCACCGGTTTGCCGGCGACGAACATCGGCCCGGCGGTGCCGTGGTCGGTGCCGAGGTTGGCGTTCTCGGACACACGCCGGCCGAACTCCGAGAACGCCATCAGCACAACGTCGTCGGCGCGGCCGATGCGCTCCATGTCGCGCATGAAACCGCCGATTGCGTCCGACACGTAGGTCAGCAACCGCTGGTGCAATTCGGCCTGGTGCACGTGGGTGTCGAAAGCGTTGTTGCGGTAGGCGACGTAGTAGAGCCGCGCCGGCAAACGTGCGTGGATCAGCGCCGCGACCTTCTGCAGGTCGAGCGGCAGCAGCCCGTAGTCCACCGGCGTGCGGTAGCGGGCGCAGGCGTCACGCACACGCTGCGATGCGTCGCGCGCGCTCGCCGCCACCTCGTGCAGGTAGCGGCGGCTGGCGTTGGCATCGTCGGGCGCGAGCGGCTGCACGCGGTCGATCAGTTCGCGCTCCTCGAACAAGGCCTGGCGAACAAAACGCTCCGGGTCGTCGAACACCACCGGCACATGCGTCGGGCTGCGCACCGCGAGCGATTGCGAGGCGCCGACGTTGACGACGAAGCCCGGTTCGGCGCGCGGCTGCATCGCTTCGGCAAGCCGGCCGATCCAGCCCGTCTGCTCGCCGCTGTTGGGCGCCGCCGTGTGCCAGTACGCCATCGACGCGAAGTGCGAAAAACTCGGCTGCTCGTAGCCACAGCCGTGCACGATGGCAAGGCGGCCCTCCTTGTACAGGCGCTCCAGCCCGCCCAGCCCCGGGTTCAGGCCGTGCCGGTCGTCGAGCTTGCGCAGCTTCCCGGGCCGGATCGCGAGGTTCGGCCGCAGCTGGTAGTAAAGGTCATCGGTGTAGGGCACGACGGTGTTCAGCCCGTCGTTGCCACCCGACATCTCGAAGACGACGAGGATGCGCTCGGCGCCCGCCGCGGCGCGGGCCGCACACGGGAGCGTGAACGGCAGGCCGAGGCCGGCGGCAAGGAGCGCGCGGCGCAGGGGTTGCGGCAAGTGCGGGTGATCGTTCATGCCGGCCTCATCCGAGTTGGTAGTCGGGGCTGCTGAGCATCAGGTGCAGCAGCATGCGCAACCCGTCTTCCATGTAGCTGCGCGCACGCTCGATGCGGTCGGTGCCGAGCTGGCCGGTCAGGAAGGCGGCCCACGCAGCGCGCTCGGCGGCCGGCGGCGGGACGCTGAAGAAGCGCCGCGCGAGCAGCTCGACCGCGTCGGCGCTGGTCTGCGCACCGCCGGCGAGCACGATCGCACTCAGGTCGATGCGCGCCAGCGTGCGCGGGATCGGTTTGATGACCTCGACCGCCTTCTGCCAGCCGCGGTAGCTGCCGTAGCGGGTGTTGAAGTCTTCTTCACGGTCGAGCGCACGGTTCGCCTGAGACATGCCCTCGGCACCGGCCACCATGCCGTCGGGCATCGTCGCCGCGGTCACGTCGAGTCCGCGCGAGATGCGCTCGTGCACAGCGCGCACCTCGGCACCGACCGTGATCATCGGATAGCGGTCGTTGGCGGTGGCCATGAAGTCGGGGAACATGAGGTTGCGCGCGAAGTTGCCGCGCTCGAACAGCAGCCCCGGCGTGATCCATGCGCGCCCCTGGGCCCAGCCGGCCACCGTCGGCGGGTGCAGCAGGTGCTGGCCGAGCGAGCGTGTGACCTCGTTGAAGTCGGGCAGGCCAGGCAGGCTCGTCAGGCCGAGCTTGCGGTAGGTCGAGACGACGAGTTCCACCGGGCCTTTGATGCGCGTGCCGACCGAGACGGCACTGTAGAAGTCGCGCGAGAGAAAGATCGTCTCGAGCAGCGGCGCGAGTTCATAGCGGTTGTCGCGCAGCACCGCACCGAGGCGGCGTGCCGTCGCCGGGCTGATCTCGTCACGCACGAAAAAGCGGTAGATGCGCGACGCGATGTAGTCGGCGGTGGCAGGCTGCGCGAGGATCAGATCGATCAGCTGCACGCCGTCGAAGCGGCCCTCGCGGCCGAACACGCTCTTGACGCCGTCGTCGTGCCGCTCGGCGTCGACCCGAAAGCGTGTGCCCTCGAAGTTCCAGCCCGTGAAGGCGCGCGCCGACTCGCGGATGTCGCGTTCGCTGTACTGGCCCACGCCCATCGTGAACATCTCAAGGATCTCGCGTGCGAAGTTTTCGTTCGGCGCGCCTTTCACGTTCACGCCGGCGTCGAGGAAAGCGAGCATCGCCGGGTCCTGCGCGACCGCGATCATCAGCTCGCGGAAGTTGCCGAGGCCCTGGCGCTGCAACAGCTCGAGCTGCTGCAGCATCTTGCGGTGGTCACGCACCTTGTCTTCGTGGGTCGCGAAGTGGCCGTGCCAGAACAGCGCCATCTTCTCGACCAGCGGCCGCTCGGTCACGAGCATGCGCTGCGCCCACCAGTAGGCGATGCGGTTGCATTCGAGCGCACTCGCGCGCAGCCAGAAGAAAAACTTGTCGACCACCGGCTGTACCCGCCGGTTGCCGGCCGGCTTGACGAAGACGCCGAGCGCTTCGCCGCGCGCCTTGGCGGCGTCGGTCGTCTGCGGGCGGCCCTCGGGGAACGGATCGATGCCGGCGTCCGGAATGCCCGAGGGATCAAACGGCGCGAGCGCCGGGTCGGCGACGCCGTGCGGGCGCACCAGATGCGCCACCGCGGCCCGCGCACCGAGCGCACGCAAACGTTCGACCTCGTCGGGTCGGCCGCCGAAGCCGGCACGCTCGAGCAGATGTGCAGCGCGCTCGCTGTTCCACTGCTCGGCATTGATCGGGCGCAGATCGTCGGCCCAGTCGGCGGGCGCTGCGGCGATTGCACCGCCCGAGCCGGTCAAGGCGAATACTGCTGCCGCCAGCGCGCCTTGAACGAACTGCAGGATCGCCCGCCCGGTATGGTGATGACGCATGCGCTTTTCCCCCTCGCCCGCCGCCGCAAACCCACGCACGCTAGCCGACCTTGCGCCGCCCGCCTTCAGGGTTTGACCTTCGCCTCGAGTTGTATCGTAGCGAACCAGGCGGCGAGGTCGTCGATGTCGGTATCGGACAGCGGCTTGGCCATCACCGACATCACCTCGTGCTGGCGTTTGCCGCCGCGGTAAGCGCGCAGCTGGGTCGCCAAGTACAGCTCCGGCTGGCCCGCCAGGTTGGGCGTGTCGGGCGCGCTGCTCAGGCCCAGAACGCCGTGGCAGACGGCACAGCTCCTGGCTTTCTGCCGACCGGCCGCGCTGTCGGCAGCGGCGCCCGGGAGCGCCGCCACCACCAGCACGATGGCAAGCAGCGTGCCCCTGCCCGCTCTTGCCTCGCACCCCATCACGGTGCGTTGTAGGTCACGCGGTAGATCGCACCGGCGAAGTCGTCGCTGATCAGCAGCGAGCCGTCCTTCATCTGCGCCACGTCGACCGGGCGGCCGCGGTACAGGCCCGACTCGGCGTCGAGAAAGCCGTCGGCGAAGACCTCGGACTTGTCCGCGGTGCCGTCGGCCTTGAGCGAGACGAAGTTGATCAGCCCACCCGTCGGTTTGGTCCGGTTCCAGGACCCATGCGCGGCCACGAAGATGCCGCCCTGGTACTTGGCCGGAAACTGCTTGCCGGAGTAGAAGCTCATGCCGAGCTGCGCCTGGTGCGCCGGGAACTCGATCTGCGGCTTGGTCCAGGCCGCCGGCGCCTTCATGTCCTTCAGGTCGGGCGCCGCGGCCGAGCCGGCGATCTGCACGTTGTTGCCGTGGATGAACGGGTAGCCGAAGTGCTCGCCCCCGGCCTTCGTGATGTGGTTGAGCTCCCCCGGCGGCGTCTCGTCACCCATGCCGTCGGTCTGGTTGTCGGTGAACCAGACGGTCTTGTCCTTCGGGTTGATGTCCATGCCGACCGAGTTGCGCACGCCGCGCGCGACGACCTCGCGACCCGTGCCGTCGAAAGCGTTCATCCGCACCATGCCGCCGATGCCCAGCTGCTCGTACAACGCCACCTTCTCTTTCGGCTGCACGTTGTAGGGCTGGCCGAGCGTGATGTAGAGCTTGCCGTCGTCACCGACGCGGCAGGTGCGCGCGCCGTGGTTGTAGCTCTCTTCTTCGACCGGGACCAGCTTGCCCTGGGGCACGACCTCGATCACCGCGACATCCGGACCTTCATAGAAAAACTCGGCGGCCGGGAAGTTGAGCACGCGGTTGTGCTCGGCGACGATCAGGAAGCCGTCCTTGGTCCAGCACACGCCGTTCGGGTTGGTGAACTTCAGGCTCGGCGCGAAGCTCTTCACCTCGGTGGCGACATCACCGCTGTTGCGGTTCGTGACCGCCCAGACCGTGGTCTTGCGGGTGCCGACGAACAGCATGTTCGTGGACGGTGCGACCGCCATGTGGCGTGCGTCGGGCACGACCGCGTAGAGCGCGATGCTGAAGCCCGGCGGCAGCTTGACACGCTTCAGGTTCTCCTTGATCGCATTGGCGTTGCTGCCTGTCTGCGATACCAGCGGAATGTTGAGGTCGGTGGTCGCGACCTTCATCTGCTTCAGCTTTTCGATATTCGTCTGCGCCACGGCCGAAGCCGTCACCAGCGCGAAAGCCGATGCGAGTGCGCCGAGCGCGAATGTCTTCCCTGTCGTCATGCGTTTCTCCGTTGTGAAATGGTTGTGGATCACTGGTAATGGCCGTGCCGTTCCAGTACTTCGATCTTGTAGCCGTCAGGGTCCTGGATGAAGAAGAAACGCGCCAGCAGTTCGTCGCCGCGTTTGAACTCTTTCACCGCCGCAGGTTCGTAGCCTTTCGAAGTCAGCATCGAATGCACCGCGACGACGTCGGGCACCGCCACGGCAACGTGGCCGTAGCCTGTACCGTGCGTGTAAGGCTCGGCTCGGCCCTTGTTGAGGGTGAGCTCGATCTCGACGTCGTTCTCATCATTGCGCAAATACACCAAAGCGAAATCAGGGAAATCCAGCGTGTGCGCCGGATGCAGGCCGAGCACGTCGGAGTAGAACGCGAGCGACTTTTCCAGGTCGAGAACCCGGATCATTGAGTGGATCAGCTTGGCCATCGTTCGCAAGGGCGGGAACTGAACGGATCGCGCGACCTTCAGGCGGAGCGCTTGGTGATCGCCACGACGCGCGGCGTCTCGTTTGGGCGGCGGGCCTCCTCGTCGTCGTGGCTGCGCTCGAGCGCGATCAGGCGCCGCCGCAGGTAGCGCATGCCGGTGACGCGAAGGAAGGAGGCGAAGTTGGGCACCTCGCCGCGGTGCGCCAGGATCTCGTCGTGGAACTGCACGATCAGGCTGTTGGTCGTGCAGCGCTCGGCCTCGGCCATCTCGGCCAGCGTATCCCACACCATGTTCTCGAGCCGGATGCTGGTGAGCACACCGTGGATGCGGATCGTGCGGGTGCGCTGCTCGTACAGGATCGGGTCGGCCTTGACGAAGTATTCACACATGGGTCGGTCTCCGTTGGACAAGCTCGAGGGTCTGCTCAGATCGCGCGCGTTGCCATTTGCGCCGCGATGTAGTCGGCCTGGCGGATTGCCAGCGTCACGATCGTCAGCGTCGGGTTCTCGGCGCCGCCGGTCGTGAACTGGCTGCCGTCGGAGATGAACAGGTTCTTGATGTCGTGGGTCTGGCCGTAGGCGTTGCAGACGCTGTCTTTCGCCGAGGCCCCCATGCGGCAGGTGCCCAGGTTGTGGGTCGACGGGTACGGCGGCGTGCGGAAGGCCTTGATCGAACCGGCCGCCTGGTAGATGCGCTCGCCCTGCCGGAACGCGTGGTTGCGCATCGCGATGTCGTTGTCGTGGTCGTCGAAGTGCACGTTCGGCACGGCGCTGCCCCACTTGTCTTTCACGTTCGTGTTCAGTGTCACGCGGTTGGTCTCGCGCGGCATGTCTTCGCCCACCAGCCACATGCCGGCCATGTGGGTGTAGTTGTCCATGTACCAGCTGAACTCCTCGCCCCAGCCACCGGGGTTCAGGAACGCGGCCATGAACGGCAGGCCGAGCGCCAGGGTCTCGAGCTCGTAGCCGCCGGCAAAACCGCGCTTCGGGTCGTGGCGTGCTTCGTCGCGCACGATGCCGGCCATGGTCGTTCCGCGGTACATGTGGACCGGGTTCTTGAACACCGCATACACCGAGCCGGTCATGTGGCGCATGTAGTTGCGCCCGACCTGGCCCGAAGAGTTGGCCAGGCCGTCCTTGAACAGGCTGGAGGCCGACAGCAGCAACAGCCGCGGCGTCTCGATCGAGGTGCCGGCGACGCAGACGATGCGCGCTTTCTGGCGTTGCTCCTTGCCTTCCTTGTCGAAGTAGACGACGGCGTTGACCTTGCCCGTGCTGTCGTGCTCGATGCGGGTCACGTGGCTTTCGGGGCGCAACTCCATGTTGCCGGTTTTCTCGGCCTTGGGCAGCTCGGTGTAGAGCGTGCTCCACTTCGCGCCGCTCTTGCAGCCCTGGAAGCAGAAACCGAGCTGCAGGCAACGCCCGCGGTCATCACGCGGCTCGCTGTTGATCGCCATGTTGCCGGTGTGCACTTCCTTGTAGCCTAGCTTGGTCGCGCCAGCGTGCATCACCTTGAAGTTGTTGTTGCCGGGCAGGCCGGGGATGCCGTTGGTGCGGGTCACGCCCATCTTGTCTTCGGCCTTGGCGTAGTACGGCTCAAGCTCGGACAAGGTCACGGGCCAGTCCATCAGGTTGGCGCCTTTGATTTCGCCGTAATGGGTGAGGGCCTTGAATTCGTGTTCTTGCAGACGCAGTGACGCGCCAGCCCAGTGGGTGGTGGTGCCGCCCACGGTCTTGCAGATCCAGGCGGGAGGCCGGAAAAGTCTTTGGCCACCCGCCAAGTGCCCGAGGTGGTGCGCGGGTCCAGCCAGGCCAGTTGGACGAAGCTCTTCCATTCGTCGTTGATGAAGGTGGCGCTGCTTTGCAAAGCGCCGGCCTCCAGCACCACCACCTTGATGCCTTTTTGTGCCAGTTCGTTGGCCAGCGTGCCGCCGCCGGCGCCCGAGCCGATGATGACGACCGCGCCGTCGTCGCTGAAATCGATCTTTGCCATGTTTGTCTCCGGTGTTCTTGGGCTT
>JAYVTD010000255.1:0-2845 GCA_043774765.1 Rhizobacter sp.
CTCGCGCTGGCCGACCAGCCGGTGCTGGTGTGCGACTGGTATGCCGGCGTTCACGACAGCTTCGCCGTGCTGAGGGAGTCCCTCGCGCCGAGCCCGGCGTCGCCTGCTGCTGCATCGACTGCCGCTCTCGCTCAGTTGGAGCAGGCATTGCAGCGGCATCGCAACAGCCCGCCGCTGACGGCGCAGGCCTGGCACGCCATGCTGGAGGAATTCGATCTCGGTGCGACGGTGATCCTTGCCCTGATCGAGCTCGAGGCCGGTGCCGGTGCCGACGATGAAGGTCTCTACTGGGCCCGCGTGCTGGCACGGCACTGCCGGGCCGGCCGCGCCGAACTGCTCTGGTTCGCGCCCACCGCCGACGCGCAAAGCTGGCCCGGCGGCATGCCAACCCTGCGCCACCTCGCAACCTCGCACGACAGCGCGCGCCTGCGCCTGCAAGCGATCGACGAACTGGCCGACCGCGTGAGCGCGCTGGCCAAGATGGAGCAGGACTTCCTCTTCGACGACGCGCGCCACCTGTTCACGATTGGCTACAACGTCGACGAGCGACGCGCAGATTTGGGCAGCTACGACCTGTTGGCTTCCGAAGCGCGGCTGGGGGTCTTCGTGGCGATCGCATTGGGGCAGATTGGGCAGGAGAGCTGGTTCGCGCTCGGCCGCTCACTCACCTCGACGGCGGGCACACCGGTGCTGCTGTCCTGGAGCGGCTCGATGTTCGAGTACCTGATGCCGATGTTGCTGATGCCCAGCTACGACAACACACTGCTCGACCAGACCTGCCGTGCGGCGGTACAGCGCCAGATCGAGTACGGCGCCGACCGCGGCGTGCCGTGGGGCATCTCGGAGTCGGGCTACAACGCCACTGACACCGCCCTCAACTACCAGTACCGCGCCTTTGGTGTACCCGGGCTCGGTCTGAAACGCGGCCTGGGCGATGACCTGGTGGTGGCACCCTACGCCTCGATGATGGCGTTGATGGTCGCCCCCGGCGAGGCCTGCGCCAACCTGCAGAGCCTCGCGACCGTGGGCGGCGCCGGCCGCTACGGTCTGTATGAGGCGATCGACTACACGGTCGCGCGGCTGCCGCGTGGACAGAAGTGCAGCGTGGTGCGATCGTTCATGGCCCACCACCAGGGCATGGGCCTGCTGGCGCTCGCACACTTGCTGCGCGCGCGCCCGATGCAGCGACATTTCGAGGCCGACCCGCGCCTGCAAGCCACCTTGCTGCTGTTGCAGGAACGCGCGCCGCGCGGCGCCACCTTCCAGCCCGACATCGATGCGCGCGCCGGCCCGCGCGTGGCGACAGACACCGACCAGACGCCGATGCGCGTCATCGCCGGTGCCGACACGCCGGCTCCGGAAGTGCAATTGCTGTCCAACGGCCGCTACCACGTGATGGTGACCAACGCGGGAGGTGGCAGCAGCCGCTGGAAAGACCTGGCAGTGACGCGCTGGCAAGAGGACGCCACGCGCGACGCCGCGGGCAGTTTCTGCTATCTGCGAGATGTTGCCGGTGGCGCGGTCTGGTCGGCGACGCACCAGCCCACGCTGGCGAGTGCCGCGCACTACGAGGCCATCTTCACCGAGGGCCGGGCCGAATTCCGACGCCACGATGACGGCATCGACACGCATACCGAGATCGCGGTCTCGCCCGAAGACGACATCGAACTGCGACGCTACCGAATCACCAACAACAGCGGCGTGCGACGCACGATCGAGATCACGAGCTACACCGAGGTCGTGCTCGCGCAGGCGGCGGCCGACACGCTGCACCCGGCCTTCAGCAAGCTGTTCGTGCAGACCGAAATCCTTGAGCGGCCGGCGGCGGTGTTGTGCACGCGCCGGCCGCGCTCGCCCGACGAGGCCACGCCGTGGATGGTCCAGCTGATGGTCGCGCACGGCGTGCGCGCGCCGGCAGGCGTGCAAAGCGTGGTCAGTCCGATCTCGCACGAGACCGACCGCGCGCGTTTCATCGGCCGCGCCAATGACCTGCAGTCACCGCTGGCGCTGCGCACGGGCGGGCCGCTGTCCAACACCGTGGGCTCCGTGCTCGACCCGATCGCCGCCAGCCGCTGCACGATCACGCTCGCGCCCGACCAGTCGGTACTGATCGACGTCGTGGTCGGCATGGCCGATAGCCGGGCCGCCTGCGTGGCGCTGGCCGAGAAGTATCAGGAACGGCGTCTGGCCGACCGCGTGTTCGAGCTGGCGTGGACGCACTCCCAGGTCGTGCTGCGCCAGCTCAACGCCAGCGAGGCCGATGCGCAGCTCTACGCGCGCCTGGCCGGCGCGGTGATCCACACCCAGGCCAACCTTCGCGCCGAGGCCAGCGTTTTGTTGCGCAACCGGCGCGGTCAGGCGGGCCTGTGGGGCTACGCGATTTCGGGCGACCTGCCAATCGTGCTGCTGCAGATCGCCAACGGCGACAACATCGACCTCGTGCGTCAGTTGGTGCAGACGCATGCCTGGTGGCGTCTGAAGGGCCTGGCGGTCGATCTGGTGATCTGGAACGAGGAGCGCGACATCTATCGCCAGCGCCTGCAGGAGCAGATCATGGGCCTGATCGCCGCCGGCGTGGAGGCGCATGTGATCGACCGCCCCGGCGGCATCTTCGTGCGCCACGCCGAACAGATCGCGCACGAAGACCGCATCCTCTTGCAGTCGGTGGCGCGCGCCGTGTTCAGCGACGGCCGTGGCAGCCTGGCTGAGCAGATGAACCGCCGCCCGGCGCGCGAGCGTCGCATGCCGCCCTTCGTGGCCACGCGCACGGTGCAAGCCCGCGGCAATGCAGCGCCCAGCGCCCGCAATGACGCCGGTCATGCCAACGGCCTCGGCGGCTTTGCTG
>JAYVTD010000256.1:0-2642 GCA_043774765.1 Rhizobacter sp.
GCGCAAACGTTACCGCGGCCGCGCGCTCGCGGTGGTTCGGCCCGGTTCGACCGCAGAGGTCGCAGCCGTCGTCAAGGCCTGTGCCGCCGACGCCACGGCCATCGTCACTCAGGGTGGCAACACCGGGCTCGTCGGCGCTTCGGTGCCCGACGAAAGCGGTTCGCAGGTGCTGCTGAGCCTGACCCGTTTGAACCGCATTCGCCGGCTCGACACCGAGAACCTGACGCTCACGCTCGACGCCGGCTGCATCCTGCAAACCGTGCAGCAGACCGCCGCCGACGCCGGCCTGCTGTTCCCGCTCAGCCTCGCGGCCGAGGGCAGCTGCACGATCGGCGGCAACCTGGCCACCAACGCCGGTGGCACCCAGGTGCTGCGCTATGGCAACGCGCGTGATCTCTGCCTGGGCCTCGAACTGGTGACCGCCGAAGGCGAGATCTGGGACGGCCTGTCCGGCCTGCGCAAGGACAACACCGGCTACGACCTGCGTGACCTGTTCATCGGCAGCGAGGGCACGCTCGGCGTGATCACCGGCGCAACGCTCAAGCTCTACCCGCAACCGGCCGCCGTGACGACAGGGCTGGCCGCACTGCCTTCGCTGGAAGCGGCGGTCAGCCTGCTGCAGTTGGCGCAGGCGCGGCTGGGCCCGGGCCTGACCGGCTTCGAAGTGATGGCGCAGTACGCGCTCGGCCTGGTGCGAAAGCACTTCCCGCAGCTGGCGCAGCCGCTGCCCGAAGCGCCGTGGACGGTGCTGCTGGAGCAGTCCGACAACGAAGGCGAAACACACGCGCAGGCGCTGTTCGAAGCGCTGCTCGAAACCGCGCTCGAACGCGGACTGATCAGCGACGCCGCGGTGGCGTCGAATACGCTGCAGTCGAACGCGATGTGGCATCTGCGCGAATCGATCCCGATGGCGCAGAGCGTCGAAGGGCTCAACATCAAACACGACATCGCGCTGCCGGTCTCGGCGATCACGCGCTTCGTCGCCGACACCGATGCCGCGTTGATGGCCAACTTCCCCGGCGTGCGCCTCGTCAATTTCGGCCACCTGGGCGACGGCAACCTGCACTACAACGTGCAGGCGCCCGAAGGCGTGGATGGTGAAACCTTCCTGCGCGAGCGCGAGGTGGCCGTCAACACGCTGGTCTACGACGCGCTCGCCGGCCACGGCGGCTCGATCTCGGCCGAGCACGGCATCGGTGCGCTCAAGCGCGACGAGCTGGCGCGGCGCAAGTCGCCGGTCGCGCTGAAGATGATGCGTGCGATCAAGCTCGCGCTCGACCCGCGCAACCTGATGAACCCGGGCCGGATGTTGTAGCCGCGGTCACGCGCTGCTGGCCTGCCCGAGCAGCCACGTGGCGAACTGGTCGACCTCGGGCTTGCGTGGCGTGGCGTCGGAGCGCACCAGGTAATAGCCGCGCGGCGACGCCGCCGTTTTCTTGAACGGCGCGACCAGCTTGCGTTCGCGCAACAAGGTCTTCAGCAAGGGGTCGCGGCCGAGCGCCACGCCCTGGCCGGCGATGGCGGCGTTGATGAGCTGGTCGAACTGCGAAAAGTGCAAAACACTCGCCGGCTTCAACCCTTCCAGATTCATCGCTCGCAGCCAGATCGGCCAGTCCTGCATGGCAGCACCCGGCCCCGAGTCGAGGTGCAGCAATACGTGCTGCGCCAAGTCTTCCGGCTTCTTCAGCGGCCGCGCCGGGTCGCGCAGCAGGCGCGGGCTGCACACCGGCAGCACGACCTCGCCGAACAGCAGCTCGGCACCGGCGCCGGCCTCTTCGGCGGCCCTGTAGCGGATCGCCAGGTCGACACCGTCGCGCTTCAGGTTCACGAGCGTGTAGCCGGCGGAGATGCGCACGTCGACCTCGGGGTGGGCGGCCGTGAAATCGGCCAGCCGCGGGATCAGCCACAGCCCCGCGAAGCCCGGCGTGGTGGTCACGACGACGGTCTTGGCGCGGCGCTCCCGGTTCAGCTCGGTGCCGACCTCGTGCAGCCGCGCCAGCACCTCGCCGACCGCGCGCTGCAGCGTGTGGCCGTCTTCGGTGAGGCGCAGCGCACGGTGCAGGCGGCGGAACAGCGGCAGTCCGTAGTGTTCTTCCAGCGCCGCGATCTGGCGGCTGACCGCCGACTGCGTCAGCGCGAGTTCGTCGGCCGCCTTCGTGAAGCTCAGGTGGCGCGCCGCGGCCTCGAAGGCTTCGAGCCGGGCCAGCGGCGGCAGGTCGTAGTGGCGCATGCGGAATCCCTCAGGAGAATGCGTTATTCACATTCCATTTTCGCATGCAACGCATTCCAACATACCGTTTGAGCCGCTGCGTTCGAAAGAACACACTCTCTTCACGCCTTCGCTGCAGCCTTCACGCCGACCCGGCGTCTTGCATGCACCGAAGGCATGTCAAAGGAGAACCCTGATGAACAGCAACGACCTGAACCTGGCTTCGACTTCGCTTCGCAACGGCGAAGCTCTGCACCTGCAGCACGCGCTCGGCCAGCGCATCGAAGCCCTCCGTGGCCGACTCTGGATCACGATGGACGGTGACCTGCGCGACATCGTGCTCGACGCCGGCGAAGGTTTCACCGTGGACCGGAGCAGCGACGTCTTGCTCAGTGCGATGAGCGATGCGCAACTCGTGGTGTTGCTGCCGACC
>JAYVTD010000257.1:0-5865 GCA_043774765.1 Rhizobacter sp.
TTGCGAAGATCAGGAAACTCATCGTTCAAGTCGATGAAACCCGCATCGAGATGGGCCGGGCCGTCGAGCCGCCGACCCGTCGCGCGCTCGCGATGGCCGTGATCGACAACCCGTTCGCCGGGCGCTATGAAGAAAACCTCGACGCCCTGATCAACATCGGCGAAGAGCTCGGTGGCCTGCTCGGAGACAAGTGCGTGCAGGCGCTTGGCATTGCCCCGGCTGCGGCGCAAAGCTACGGCAAAGCCGCCATCGTTGGCGAAGCGGGCGAACTCGAACACGCCGCCGCGATCCTGCACCCCAAGCTCGGCGCGCCATTGCGCAAGGCCGTCGAAAAGGGCGCGGCGCTCGTGCCTTCCGCCAAGAAGCGCGGCGGCCTCGGCACGGCCATCGACGTGCCGCTCGGCCACAAAGATGCCGCCTTCGTGCGCAGCCATTTCGACGCGATGGAAGCGCGTGTGGCCGACGCGCCGCGTGCGAACGAAATCGTGGTCTGCGTCGTCGTCACCGACAGCGGCCGGCCGCTGCCGCGCATCGGCGGTTTGCAGGCCAACGAAATCAAGGGCGAAGACGGCTTGCGCTGATCGACGCCCACCCCACAATCCTCACCTGTCCGGAACCCCAAGGAGCTTTTGATGACCCGACGCAGACAGATCGCACTGGCCGCCGCCAGCCTCGTGATGGGCCTCTCGGTGCTTCCGCTCGCGGCACTCGCACAAGGCACGATCAAGATCGGTGAAGTCAACAGCTACAAGGCGCAGCCCGCGTTCCTCGAGCCCTACAAGAAGGGCATGGAGCTTGCCGTCGAAGAGATCAATGCGGCCGGCGGCGTCAACGGCAAGAAGTTCGAGCTGATCACGCGCGACGACAACGCCAGCCCCGGCGACGCGGTGCGCGCTGCCGAAGAACTGGTCTCGCGCGAGAAGATCGACGTGCTGGCAGGTGCGTTTCTGTCGAACACCGGCCTTGCGCTGACCGACTTCGCGAAGCAGAAGAAGTTCTTCTACCTTGCCGGCGAGCCGCTCACCGACAAGATCATCTGGGGCAGCGGCAACAAGTACACCTTCCGCCTGCGCCCCGGCACCTACATGCAGGCCGCGATGCTGGTGCCCGAAGCCGTCAAGCTGAAGAAGAAACGCTGGGCGATCGTCTACCCCAACTACGAGTACGGTCAGTCGGCCGTGGCCGCGTTCAAGGAACTGCTGAAGGCCGCGCAGCCCGACGTCGAATTTGTCGTCGAGCAGGCGCCGCCGCTCGGCAAGCTCGACGCCGGCAGCGTGGTGCAGGCGCTGGCCGATGCCAAGCCCGACGCGATCTTCAACGTTTTGTTCGGTGCCGACCTGTTGAAGTTCGTGCGCGAAGGCAACACGCGCGGCCTGTTCCAGGGCCGCGAAGTGGTGAGCGTGCTGACCGGCGAGCCGGAATACCTCGACCCGCTGAAAGACGAATCGCCGAACGGCTGGATCGTGACCGGCTACCCCTGGTACGGCGTGCAAACACCCGAGCACAAGGCCTTCTTTCTCGCCTACCACGCCAGGTACAAAGACTACCCGCGCCTCGGCTCGGTGGTGGGCTACACGATGATCAAGGCGATCGCTGCCGGCGCGAAAAAAGCCAAGAGCACCGAGACCGACAAGCTCGTCGCTGCGTTCAAAGGGCTGCAGATGGATTCGCCGTTCGGCAAGATCATGTTCCGTGCCGAAGACCACCAGTCGACGATGGGGGCCTACGTCGGCAAGACCAAGAACGAAGGTGGCAAGGGCGTGATGGTCGACTACGTCTACCTCGACGGTGCGAAGTTCCTGCCCAGCAACGAACAGGTGAAGAAGCTGCGCGCCCCCGATTGAATTTCCCCCTCTCCCCAAAGGGGAGAGGGGGTAACCGCACCCAAGCCAACGACCCACCCACTGCATGGATTTCTCCGGCCTCGTCGTCCAACTCCTCAACGGTCTGGCCGGTGCTTCTTCCTTGTTCCTGGTGGGTGCGGGCCTGTCGCTGATCTTCGGCGTCACGCGCATCGTCAACTTTGCGCATGGCTCGTTCTACATGCTGGGCATCTACATCGCCTACTCGCTGGTCGACAAGCTCGGTGGCGGCGTGTGGTTCTGGCCGGCGCTGCTGATCGCCGCCGTGGCGGTCGGCGTGGTCGGCGCATTGGTCGAGATGCTGCTCTTGCGCCGCGTCTACCGCGCGCCCGAGCTGTTCCAGCTGCTCGCCACGTTCGCGCTGATGCTCGTCATCAAGGACGCCGCGCTGTGGTTGTGGGGCCCCGAAGACCTGCTCGGCCCGCGCGCGCCGGGGCTGGCGGGCGCCGTGTCCATCCTCGGCCGGCGATTCCCCACCTACGACCTGTTCCTGATCGTTGTCGGCCCGCTCGTGCTCGGCCTGCTGTGGCTGCTGCTCACGCGCACCCGCTGGGGCACGCTGGTGCGTGCCGCGACACAAGACCGCGAGATGGTCGGTGCGCTCGGCGTGAACCAGGCGTGGCTGTTCACGGCCGTGTTCGCGCTCGGCACGATGCTCGCCGGGCTCGGCGGCGCCTTGCAGTTGCCGCGCGAGCCGGCGAACCTGGGGCTCGATCTGTTGACGATCGGCGATGCCTTCGTCGTCGTCGTCGTCGGTGGCATGGGTTCGATCCCCGGGGCGTATGTGGCGGCTTTGCTGATCGCCGAGATCAAGGCGATCTGCATTGGCATCGGCAACGTCGAGGTGGGCGGCTTCAGCTTCTCGTTCTCGAAGCTCACGCTGGTCGTCGAGTTTCTGGTGATGGCGATCGTGCTGGTCGTCAGACCGTGGGGCTTGCTTGGCAAACCGCAGGCCGTGAGCCGCAACTCGGCGCCCGCCGAAGCGCCGCTGCGCAAGGCCGACAAAGCGCTGAAGATCGCCGGCGCGGTGTTGTTGATCGCACTGCTCGCGTGGCCGGTGGCGACTGCCGGGTCGCCCTACCTGACCGTGCTCGCGATCGACCTGCTCACCGCCGCACTCTTCGCCGCGAGCCTGCACTTCATCATGGGCCCGGCCGGCATGCACTCCTTCGGCCACGCCGCGTACTTCGGGTTGGGTGCCTACGGCGCCGCGCTGCTGGTGCGTTCGGTCGGTTTGCCGATGGAGCTGGCGCTCGTGTTGTCGCCGGTGGTCGCGGCCACCGGTGCGCTGGTGTTCGGCTGGTTCTGTGTGCGCCTGTCGGGCGTGTACCTCGCGATGCTGACGCTGGCGTTTTCGCAGATCGTCTGGTCGGTCGTGTTCCAGTGGGACGATTTCACCGGCGGCAGCAACGGCCTCACCGGTGTCTGGCCGGCCGAGTGGCTGGCCGACAAACAGACCTACTACTACCTGACGCTCGCGCTCGTGGTCGCCGGTGTGCTGCTGATCCGCCGTGCGCTGTTCGCGCCTTTCGGCTACGCGATGCGCGCGGGGCGTGATTCGCCGCTGCGGGCCGACGCGATCGGCATCGACGCGCGCCGCATCCAGTGGGTCGCGTTCGTGATCGCGGCCGTGTTCGCGGGTCTGGCCGGTGCGCTGTACGCGTTCTCGAAAGGCAGCATCTCGCCCGACGCGGTCGCCGTGGGCCGCTCGGTCGATGGCCTGGTGATGGTGCTGCTCGGCGGCCTGCAAACGCTCGCCGGCCCGATCGTCGGCGCGGTCACCTTCACCTGGCTGCAGGACGCGGTGGCGCGCAACACCGATTACTGGCGCGCATTGCTCGGCGGCATCATCTTGCTGCTGGTGCTGGTATTCCCGCAGGGCATTGCCGGGTTCGTCGGCGGCCTGTTCGCTCGCCGCAAGGAAGCGCAAGCATGAGCCTGCTCAAAGTCACTGACCTCGGCAAGTCGTTCGGCGGCAACCGCGCCGTCGACGGCGTGAGCTTCGAAGTCGCGGCCGGCGAGTTGCTCGCGCTGATCGGCCCGAACGGCGCCGGCAAGACAACCACCTTCAACATGGTCAACGGCCAACTGCGTGCCGACACCGGCTCGGTCATGCTCGGCGGGCACGAGCTGATCGGCCGCAAGCCGCGCGACATCTGGCACAAGGGTGTGGGGCGCACGTTCCAGATCGCCGAGACCTTTGCTTCGCTCACGGTCGTCGAGAACGTGCAGATGGCACTGATCTCGGCCGACGCGAAGCTCTATCAACTGTGGCAGCGTGCGACCGAATACAAACGTATTGAGGCGCTCGCGCTGCTCGACCAGGTCGGCATGAAAGCTCAGGCCGAGCGCCCGTGCAGCGTGCTGGCCTACGGCGACGTGAAGCGTGTGGAGCTGGCGATCGCAATGGCCAACGGGCCCAAGCTGTTGTTGATGGACGAGCCCACCGCCGGCATGGCGCCGAAAGAGCGCAACGAGCTGATGGCGCTGACCAAACAACTCGTCGTCGAACGCGGCATGGCGGTGCTGTTCACCGAGCACAGCATGGACGTGGTGTTCGCGTATGCCGACCGGCTCATCGTGCTGGCGCGCGGGCGGCTCATCGCTGAAGGCAAACCGGCCGAGATTCGCGACCACCCCAAGGTGCAAGAAGTCTATTTCGGCAGCGGCAAGACGTTTGAAAAGAAGGCCGTCGCATGACGCCCTTGCTGGAAGCCAAAGGCCTGAACGCCTGGTACGGCGCCGCGCAGATCCTGTTCGACGTCGACCTGCAGGTGAACCGAGGTGAAGTCGTGGCTTTGATGGGCCGCAACGGGGCCGGCAAGTCGACCACGCTCAAAGCGCTGATGGGCCTGCTCGCCAAGCGCAAGGGCACGATCGGCTTCCTGGGCAAGGATGTTTCGAAAGCCGAACCGCACGAAGTGGCCCGCCTCGGCCTGGGCTACGTGCCCGAAGACCGACGCGTCTTCGCCGACCTCACGGTGATGGAAAACCTCGAAGTCGGCAAACAGCCTGCGCGCCACTGGCCCGACGGCAGCGCCGCGCCGGTGTGGACACCCGAGCGCCTGTTCAAGCTCTTCCCCAACCTCGGCGAAATGCCCGATCGCCCCGGCGGCCGCATGAGCGGTGGCGAACAGCAGATGCTGACCGTTGCACGCACGCTGATGGGCAACCCCTTCGTCGTATTGCTCGACGAGCCGAGCGAAGGCGTGGCGCCGCTCATCGTCGAGCAGATGGCGCAGATGATTCTGGAGCTGAAGGCACAGGGTGTGAGCATCCTGCTGTCGGAACAGAACATGCATTTCGCGGAGCTGGTGTCGGACCGGGCCTATGTGCTCGAAAAAGGCCAGATCCGTTACCAGGCTTCGATGGCCGAACTCTCGGGCAACGAAGAAGTGCGCCGCGCTTATCTGAGCGTCTAGACCACTCAGCGCATAGAGAATCAGCGTCAAGACAGCTCAGCGTCTGACGCGCCGCCATCCACGCCAAGGAGTCACCCCATGAGCACCCGCAGACCGCTGTTGAAAGCCCGGGCCGGCACCGACCCGATGGCCGCGACCGACCACGGCGTCGCCGCGAAGATCACCCCCGACGCCAAGAGCGCGCTGATCGTCGTGGACGTGCAGAACGGCTTCGTCACCGGCGGCGCGCTGGCGGTGAAAGACGGCGAAGCGGTCGTGCCGGTCATCAACAAGATCTCGGCCGGCTTCCAGAACATCGTCGTCACGCAAGACTGGCACCCCGCCGGCCACGTGTCGTTCGCGAGCAGCCATCCGGGCAAGAAACCGTTCGAGACCACCGAGCTCAGCTACGGCACCCAGGTGCTGTGGCCCGACCACTGCGTGCAGGGCAGCATGGATGCCGCCTTGCACAAGGACCTGAAGCTGCCGACCGCGCAGATCATCATCCGCAAGGGTTTCCACAAGGAGATCGACAGCTACTCGGCCTTCGACGAAGCCGACCACAAGACCACCACCGGCCTGGCCGGCTACCTGAACGCACG
>JAYVTD010000258.1:0-6645 GCA_043774765.1 Rhizobacter sp.
CAAGATCATGCTCGGCAACCCGAAGGTCAAGGCGATCCTCGTCAACATCTTCGGCGGCATCATGCGCTGCGACACCATCGCCGAAGGCGTGATCGCCGCCTGCAAGGCCGTCAACCTGAACGTGCCGCTGGTGGTGCGCATGAAGGGCACCAACGAAGACCTCGGCAAGAAGATGCTGAAGGACTCGGGCCTGCCCATCATCACCGCCGAGTCGATGGCAGACGCCGCCCAGGCCGTGATGGCCGCGCTCGCCAAGTAAGCCCGCGCCGCACACAAGGAACACACATGAGCATCCTGATCAACAAAGACACCAAGGTCATCACGCAAGGCATCACCGGCAAGACGGGCCAGTTCCACACCCGCATGTGTCGCGACTACGCCAACGGCAAGAACTGCTTCGTCGCCGGCGTGAACCCGAAGAAGGCCGGTGAAGACTTCGAAGGCATTCCGATCTTCGCCAACGTGAGCGCGGCCGCCAAGGCGACCGGCGCCACCGTCAGCGTGATCTACGTGCCGCCGGCCGGCGCCGCCGCGGCGATCTGGGAAGCGGTCGAGGCCGAGCTCGACCTGGCGATTTGCATCACCGAAGGCATTCCGGTCAAAGACATGCTGCTCGTGCGCAACCGCATGAAGGAAAAAGAAGCCAAAGGCGGCAAGAAGACGCTGCTGCTCGGGCCGAACTGTCCGGGGCTGATCACGCCCGACGAGATCAAGATCGGCATCATGCCGGGCCACATCCACAAGGCCGGGCGTGTCGGCGTGGTCTCGCGCTCGGGCACGCTGACCTACGAAGCGGTCGCGCAGCTCACCGAGCTCGGCATCGGCCAGTCGAGCGCGGTCGGCATCGGCGGCGACCCGATCAACGGGCTGAAGCACATCGACATCATGCGGCTCTTCAACGACGACCCGAACACCGACGCGGTGATCATGATCGGCGAGATCGGCGGCCCCGACGAAGCCGACGCGGCACGCTGGTGCCAGGCCAACATGAAGAAGCCGATCGTCGGTTTCATCGCCGGCGTGACCGCGCCGGCAGGCAAGCGCATGGGCCATGCCGGTGCGCTGATCTCCGGCGGCGCCGACACGGCGGACGCCAAGCTCGAGGTGATGGAAGCGTGCGGCTTCACCGTCACGCGCAACCCCTCCGAGATGGGCAAGCTTTTGAGAAACTTGCTGTAGGTCAAGAGAGCGGCTCAAGGCCGGGCCGGAAAATTCAGCTCCCGGAGAGCGCTGTGAGCTTTCGAGCGAGCGCGGCTCAATAACTCAAACGACAACGGAGACTGCGAGCATGGATCTCTCAAGTGGCCCATTCTGGGCGGCACTCGGCTCGATCATCCTGGCCAATATCGTCTTGTCGGGCGACAACGCTGTCGTGATCGCGATGGCGGCGCGCGCGTTGCCAGCGCATCAGCAGAAGAAGGCGATCTTCTGGGGCAGTGCTGCCGCGATCGTGATGCGGATCATCCTCACGCTGATTGCGGTCGAGATGCTCAAGTGGCCGTACCTGAAGATCGTCGGCGCGCTGCTGCTGCTGTACATCGGCATCTCGCTGCTCAGCGAGGGCGGTAACGACGAAGAGGGCCACAACGAGGTTGGCGGGCTGGCCGCGGCGATCCGCACGATCCTCGTCGCCGACCTCGTGATGAGCCTGGACAACGTGCTCGCCGTGGCTGCGGCTGCCAAGGGCAACACACTGCTCCTGATCATCGGCCTGGCCGTGAGCATTCCGCTGATCATCTTCGGCAGCACGCTGCTGCTCAAGGTGATGGACCGCTTTCCGATCATCATCACGCTCGGCGCGGCATTGCTCGGTTTCCTGGCCGGCGAAATGTTCCTGACCGACCCAGCCGTCACTACGCGTTTCGGCGAGATTTCGCACGACGTGATCAACTTCGCTGCTGCCGGCGGTGCGGTGTTCGTGGTCGTCGCGGGCATGTGGTTGCAGAGCCGCGCCCGCACGAGCGAGGGCGCGAAGCCCTCGGCTTGACACCGCCCGTCTTCGCCGGCTTAATCGCGACAGAAGGGGAGTAGCTCGACTCCAGCCCTGCCGGCCTCCATCGGCGGCAGCGCGAAAGTTCAGGCAAGCCGTCAGTACGTGGTGCGTCCGCCAGGAAGCACCGCCGGTTTGCCAGGCCCAAAATATTCACTCCATGCCGAGCAAGACCTTCGATGCAAGCCGCGTGAGCGGCGGGCTCGAGGCCGGCATGCGTTTTAGTTGAAGCGCGCCTCCGATCCCGTCGTTCCCATGCGGTTTGCACCGTCTGTCGTGCAACTCACATTGGAGCCTTCATGGAACCTTTTTCCGCCGCTTGGCTGTCAGCCTTGCTGGCCATCATCCTGATTGACCTCGTGCTCGCTGGCGACAACGCCATCGTCATCGCTCTGGCCGCGCGCCAGCTTCCCGCCCGCCTGCAACGCCGGGCCATCGTCTGGGGCGCGGTCGGTGCCATTGCCGTGCGCAGCCTGATGACGATCGGGGTGGTCTGGCTGCTGAAGATTCCCGGGCTCATGCTGGTGGGCGGCCTCGGTCTCGTGTGGATTGCCTACAGGCTTCTTACGCCGGAGAGCGGCGACGCGAGCCACGATGTCAAGGCCACCACGTTCTGGGCCGCGATGCGCACCATCGTGATCGCCGATGCGCTGATGGGCGTGGACAACGTGATCGGCGTAGCCGGTGCCGCCGGCGGCAGCTTCGATCTGGTCGTGATCGGCCTGCTGATCAGCGTACCGATCGTCGTCTTCGGCAGCAGCTTCGTGCTCAAGCTCGTCGAACGCTTCGCGATCATCATCTACATCGGTGCCGGTGTGCTGGCCTACACCGCGGCGCACATGATCGTCGGCGAGCCGCTGCTCGATGCCATCTACGACCCCAACCAGCTCTACCGCGTGCTCACGCATGTGGTGCTGATCGCCGGTGTTCTTGGCGCCGGCTGGTGGGCTTCGCGCCGCGCCGCGCAGCCGACCACCCCTCGTCCCGCCGCTTGACTTTTACCCAGGAGAACGAAGATGGAAAAAATTGCTGTGTTCGTCAACGACGCCGAGTACGCGCAGCACCTGCTGCAACCCATGCTCCAGGGTGACGACCCGACCCACTGGGTGCTGATCGGCTGCCCGCCCACGCTGTCGCGCCACATCGGGCGCTGGGTGTCCAAATCGGCGCGCCAGCAGTGGCGCGAGCGCTGGGCCGCCGAGATCTTCGCGAAGCTGGAGCCGCAGCTCGCCGCACGCTCCGGCAGCCGGGTCGAAAAGATGCTGGCGGGGCGGCCGCTGATCGAGGTTTCGGCGCGACTGCAATCAAGCCTGCACAACCTGCGGCTGCTCGACGCGCGCCGCCCGCGCCTGGGCAAGACCGACGAGCCGATCACGGCCGACCAACCCGCGGCAGACGGTTCGCGCTGGGCCGCGCCTGTTGCTGCCACCACCGGGCTGGCTGCGATGTTGACACTCGCCGACTGAGCTCCCGTCGCGTCCTGCACGCCCACACGTTGACCGAGTGGGCGTGTGCTAATGTGCCGGCCGGATGAGCAGGCGTACGACGACGACCCCATGCGCCCGATCCGGGCGCGCTGATCGATGCCCGTGACCGGTGAGTCGGCTGCGTTTGTCGCCGCGGCCTGGATCGTGGTCGTGGGCCATCTGGTCTGGGTGCTGCCGCGCTTCGGGCCTGCGACGGCGGGCGCGATCACCGTCGCACTGGCGGCCGTCTGCGGCGGCGCCAGCCTCTGGGTCGGCAGCGAGTTTCTGTGGCCGTTGACGGCACTCGTCTTCGGCCACTTCGGGTGGTGGCTGCGGGGCCGGCACCCGATCCCGGCCGATACCGCCCGAAGCACGCGACAGGATGGCCCGCCGCCCGCGCCGGCGCCGGCCGCGGCGCCGCTGCGCTTCGGCGACACGCGCCCGAACCTGGAACGCGCCACCCTGGGCCGCTACCGGATCGAGCGCGAACTGGGGCGCGGCGCGATGGGCGCCGTCTACCTCGGGCTCGACCCGCAGATCGGCCGCCAGGTCGCGATCAAGACCATGGCGTTCGGCCGCGAATTCGCCGGCACCGAGCTGGTCGAAGCGCGCACCCGCTTTTTCCGCGAAGCCGAGATGGCCGGCCGGCTCCAGCACCCCGACATCGTCACGATCTTCGACGCCGGCGAAGAAGACGGCCTCGCCTACATCGCGATGGAGTTCGTCGCGGGCCAGGACCTGCTGCCGCACACCGTGCCCGGCCGGCTGCTGTCGCTGGTCGACGTGCTTCAGACCACGGCCCGCGTCGCCGAAGCGCTGGCCTACGCGCATCGGCAAGGTGTGGTTCACCGCGACATCAAACCGGCCAACGTGATGGTCGATCCGGCGTCGAACACCGTCAAGGTCACCGACTTCGGCATCGCGCATGTCGCCGACGCGCACCGCACCCGCACCGGTCGGGTGCTCGGCACGCCGTCTTTCATGTCGCCCGAGCAGATGGCGGGCGGGCGGGTGGATGGCCGCTCCGACCTGTACTCGCTCGGTGTGATGCTGTTCCAGCTCGTCACCGGCGCTTTGCCGCACGCGTCCGACTCGATGGCGCGCCTGATGCACCAGATCGCCGTTGATCCGGCGCCCGATGTGCGCAGCCTGCGCCCCGAACTGCCCGAGGGGTTGGCGCGTGCGATCGCGGCGGCGCTCGAAAAGCAGCCCGAACTTCGCCCGGCCGACGGGGCGCTGATGGGCGCGACCCTGCGCGCGATCCGCGCCGGGCTCGGCGATGAACCGGCGGCGGCGCAGCGCGCGGCGTCGGGCGCGACACCCGGTTCGGGTAGTTTCGAGGCCACCACGAAGATTTGTGTCCCTGATCCAAGGCACAATTCCGAGCTCTGACGCCCGCTGCTGCCCGAGCACATGCCCGAACAAGCCTTTCGACCATGACCTTCGAATTCTTCAGCGCCACCGACACCGGCAGGGCTCGCAACAACAACGAAGATTCGGTGGCCGTCGACGAGCCCACTGCGCTGGTGATCCTGGCCGACGGCATGGGTGGTTACAACGCCGGCGAAGTCGCCAGCGGCATGGTCACATCGTTCATCAAGACCGAACTCGGGCGCTGGCTCGGCGAGGCCTCCGAAAACGCCACCGACACCGATGTGCGCCGCGCGATGGACATCTGCGTCGACAACGCCAACCGCGCCATCTTCAACGCCGCCAACTCCAACCCGCAATATGCCGGCATGGGCACCACGCTGGTAGTGGGCGTGTTCCGCGATTCGCGCCTTCTGATGGGCCACGTGGGCGACTCGCGCGCTTACCGACTGCGCGCTTCGCGGCTGGTGCAGATCACGCACGACCACTCGCTGCTGCAGGAGCAGATCGACTCCGGCCTCATCACGCAGGAGCAGGCCGCGTTCTCGTCCAACAAGAACCTGGTGACGCGCGCGGTTGGGGTGGAAGACACGGTTTTGCTCGAAACGCACTTGCACGACGTGCTGCCCGGCGACACCTACCTGCTATGCTCCGACGGCCTTTCCGACATGCTCGACGATGAAAGCATCGCCCAGCTCATGTTGGGTTGCGAGACCTTGCCGGAGGCGGCGCACGCGCTGGTCGAAGCGGCCAACGACGCGGGCGGCAAGGACAATATTTCGGTGGTTCTCGCGCGGGTGCGCGGCCCGAGCGGCACGGCCAAATCGTGGTGGCCGTTCAGGCGTTGATACAGTTGCTTTTTGAGCGCAGCGGCCGTCGGGGCCGGGCACAAGAGACTTGAAAAGACGACAAGGTCTTACAGAAAAGGTCAACAAGCATGGGCAAACTGGTCGTATCGCTCGACGGTGTGGTGATCAAGGAAGTTCAGATCACCAAGGACAAGACCACGCTTGGCCGTCGGCCCTACAACGACATCGTGATCGACAACCTCGCGGTCAGCGGCGAACACGCCGTGCTGCAGATGGTGGGCGCCGATGTTTTCATCGAAGACCTGAACAGCACCAACGGCACCTACATCAACGGCAAGGCCATCAAGAAGCAGCTGCTCGCGCACAACGACACCGTCGAGATCGGCAAGTACAAAATCAAGTTCCTGGTGGCCGACGGTGGTGACTACGAAGCCACGCAGATCCTGCGGCCGGGCATGCAGACACCGCAGCCCCCGGGCCTGCAGCGCGCCTCCGGTTTTGGTGGCCCCTCGGGCTTCGGTGACTTGAGCACCGCCGCCTCGATCAAGGTGTTGAACGGCGCCGCTGCCGGCCGTGAAGTCACACTCACCAAGGTGGTCACCACCATCGGCAAGCCAGGCGTGCAGGTGGCATCGATCACCAAGCGGCCCACCGGCTATGTGTTCGCCCATGTCGAGGGCGCCGCACGCCCCACCGTCAATGGCAACCCGCTGGTCACCGAAACCACCCAGCTGCGCGACGGCGACGTGATCGAGCTCGCCGGCACGCAAATGCAGTTCATCAACCGGTAGAAGCCGGCGCTTTCTACCGGGTCGGGCGTGACGCTTTTCACGGCCGCGGCGCGCGGGTTCCCAGCCGCCCTGTGAGCTGGCGGCAAACGCGACTTTCGCCCCTTGTCGGCATGGCCGCACGGCCTCAGTATTTGGGCTGCCCTCGATGCACCCCGCGCCGTGCCCGCCCTCGCCTCACTCCCCACCCCATGACCCTGCGCGTGCTCGGCTGTTCAGGC
>JAYVTD010000259.1:0-2150 GCA_043774765.1 Rhizobacter sp.
CATCGAGCCAGAGCGGGGCATCGAGCGCGGCCTGCGCCGCCCACGCTGCAAATGCGCACGCCGCGGCCACGGCGTGCCGACCAAGGGTGCGCCACGCGGGCCGCGCCTTCACCGGAGAGCGCCTGGGCCGCTCAGACACGGTGTGGGGTGAAGCCAATACGGTCAACGTCTCGCGATCAGCAGGCCGAGCAACACGCCGACGCCAGCCGTGACGCCCATCGCGACATACGGGTGCTCATGCACGGCGTGGTCGGCCTGGCGCACCGTGCGCCGGGCGGTGTGGGCCGCGTTGCCCTGCAGATCGGCGAGTTCGGAGCGTGCGTGGCGCAACTGGGTCTCGAACTTCTCGCGCGCGAGGTCGAACTGCTCGTTGCCGGTGCGTTGCGCGCTCTTGAGCAAGTGCTCGGCTTCGTCGACCATCTGCTTGAGGCTGTTTGCGAGGCGTTCGCGCGCTTGATGGTCGGCGCCGGAAATGGGTGTGGTGGTGTCCATGGGCATCATTCCTTCGGGGTGAGGGCGGGCCGGTTGCGCCGTGCTGTGGTGCGTGCCGGTCTGCCGATCCTAGGCGGTCGATGGCGCGGTCGCTTGAGCGGCATCAAGCGATAGAAGAGTTGTTTCGCGCCCTCGGCGCAGACCAGGTAGACCGCGGTCATGCCCGCAAGCGCCGCCAGGAACCACAGCGGCAGCGGCACGAAGCCGAACGCAGCGCCGAGCGGCGTGAACGGCAAAGCCACCGCGCCGGCGGCCGTGGCCAGCGTGGCCGCCGAGAGCCACAGCGAAGGCCGGCTGCGCCATGGCAGCTTGCGGGTGCGGATCACGAACACCACCAGCACCTGTGTGGCCATCGACTCGACGAACCAGGCGGTCTGGAACGTCGCTTCGCCGGCCTTCAGCACCTCGATCAGGAGCGCGAAAGTCAGCAGGTCGAAGAGCGAGCTCAGCGTGCCCAGCGCGAGCATGAAGTTGCGGATGAAGCCGATGTCCCAGGTCTTCGGCCGGCGCAGCTGCGCGCTGTCGACATGGTCGAGCGGCAGCGCCACCTCCGACAGGTCGTAGAGAAAGTTGTTGAGAAGGATCTGCACCGGCAGCATCGGCAGGAACGGCACGAACAGCGCCGCCGCCGCCATGCTCACCATGTTGCCGAAGTTCGAGCTCGTCGCCATCATGATGTACTTCATCACGTTGACGAAGGTGCGGCGGCCTTCGAGCACGCTCTGGCGCAGCACCGACAGGTCGCGCTCCATGAGCACCAGATCGGCCGCCTGCTTGGCCACGTCGACGGCGTCGTCGACCGAGATGCCGATGTCGGCCGAGTGCAGTGCGGTGGCGTCGTTGATGCCGTCGCCGAGATAGCCCACCACGTGCCCGCGCGCCTTGAGCGCCAGCACGATGCGGCTCTTTTGCTCTGGCGTGACGCGGCAGAACAGGTTCGTGTGCGCAACACTGGCGCTCAGGGCCAGGTCGTCCATCGCGGCGACCTGCTTGCCGGTGAGCACGCCGTGCACCGGCAGGCCGAGCACCGCGGCCAAGTGCTGCGTCACGGCTTCGTTGTCGCCGGTCACGATGCGGCAGCTGATGCCGCACGCGTGCAGGTCGCGCAGGGCCTGCCCGGCCGAGAGCTTGGGCGGGTCGAGGAAGGTCAGGAACCCGGCAAACACCAGAGCGTGTTCGTCGGCCGCCGACATCGGCGCCGAGTTGTCCTCGACGCGTCGCGTCGCGACACCGAGCACACGAAGCCCTTGCTGGCCGAACGCTTCGATCTGCGCCGCGAGCGCGGCCCGCGCCGCATCGTCGAGAACGACCGGCTCGCCTTCACCATCGCGGGCCACGCACAGCGCGACCAGGTCTTCAGGTGCGCCCTTCACGACGAGCAACCGCTGCCCGGGCTGCTCGACCAGCACCGAGACCCGCCGGCGTTCGAAGTCGAAGGGCACTTCGTCGAGCTTGCGCCATGCCGCCACGTCGGGTGCGCTGTGCGCGAGGATCGCCTCGTCGAGCGGGCTCTTCAGCCCGGCCTCGAAGTGGCTGTTGAGCTGAGCGAGCTCGAGCACCCGAGGGCTGTCGCGGCCGGCCGGGTCGAGGTGCTGTTCGAGGCGGATGCGCGCCTCGGTGAGCGTGCCGGTCTTGTCGGTGGCCAGCACGTCCATCGC
>JAYVTD010000260.1:0-6689 GCA_043774765.1 Rhizobacter sp.
GTGCGCAGCGTGCCCAAAGTGGGGGGCACCAAAGACGTGAATCTCGCCAAGCTGGAAGGCCTGCGGCCGACGCACGTGCTCGTCAACATGGACGAGAACCGGCGCGAGACGGTCGATGCGATCCGGGCCTGGCCGCCGGAGGCCGCGCCGCAGATCGTCGTCACGCACCCGCTCGGCCCTGAAGACAACCTGGCACTCGTGGCCCAACTGGCCGCGTGTTTCGGGCACGTGGCCGGCGTGAGCGAGCGTGCCGCCGGGCTCACTGCCGCGCTGCAACATGAGTTGGTGCAAACCCGCGCCGAGGCCTGGCCCGAGCAGCGCGTGCTGTACCTGATCTGGCGCGAACCCTGGATGAGCGTCGCGCGCGACACCTACCTGTCGCGCATGCTGGCGCGAGTGAACCTGCAGACGCTGCCCGATACGCTCGGCGGCGACACCGGCGCGGCCCGCTACCCCGTGGTGACGGGCACCGAGCCCTGGCTGGCGCACGTGCAGCAGGTGCTGCTCAGCTCCGAGCCCTACGCTTTCGGCGAGCGGCACTTCGACGAAGCGCGCCGGCTCTGCCCGAACGCGCAGGTGCGCCTGGTTGATGGCGAGATGCTCAGCTGGTTCGGCGCGCGCGCCGTTCCGGGTTTGCGATACCTGCGCGAGCTCGCGGCCACGCCCTGACGCGCCCCGACAATCGCCCATGGACCTCTACAAGCCCCTGATAGCGTTGCTCGCCATCGTCAACCCGATCGGCGTGATCCCTTTTTTCATCCACTTCACGCAGGGCTTCAACCGCGAACAGCGCCAGCGCACGATCCGGATCGCCGCGTTCAGTGCGTTCGTGGTCATCGCGGTCAGCGCCGTCGCCGGCCTGAAGATCATCGAGTTCTTCGGCATCTCGCTCGCGTCGTTCCAGGTCGGCGGCGGCTTGCTGCTGCTGATGGCGGCGATGCAGATGCTCAACGCCCAACCGGCCGAAGCTCGCCGCGACGACCTGAGCGAAGGTGGCGACAAGGCCGATGCCGGCGCCAGCATCGCGAGCGTGCCGCTGACCATTCCGCTGCTGACCGGCCCGGCCACCATCTCCACGATGGTCATCTACGCCGAAAAAACGCGCCACTGGTGGCAGCTCGGCGTGCTGGTCCTGTACGGCGTCGTCATTGGTCTGGCGGTGTGGGCGGCGTTCAGCCTGTCGGGCCGCATCGCCAGGGTGCTCGGCAAGACCGGCATCAGTGTGATGACGCGGTTGATGGGCCTGTTGCTGGCCGCGCTCGCGGTCGAGGTGATGTCGGACGGGCTGGTCAAGCTGTTCCCGATCCTCGCCGGCCAAGTGCGCTAGAACTTCGATGACCATGACGACCTCGACGACCTACGACTACATCATCTGCGGCGGTGGCACCGCCGGCTGCCTGCTCGCCAACCGCCTGAGCGCCGACCCCGCCAAGACCGTGCTGCTGATCGAAGCCGGGGGCAACGACGACTACCTGTGGGTGCACATCCCGGTCGGTTATCTCTACTGCATCGGCAACCCGCGCACCGACTGGCTGTTTTCGACCGACGAAGACCCGGGGCTGAACGGCCGCAGCCTGCGTTACCCGCGTGGCAAGGTGCTCGGGGGCTGCAGCAGCATCAACGGCATGATCTACATGCGCGGCCAGGCGCGCGACTACGACGGCTGGGGGGCCGGCGACGGCTTCGGTGCCAACCCCGGCTGGAGCTGGGCCGAGTGCCTGCCGCACTTCCTGAAGCACGAAGACTTCTACAAGGGCGCCGACGCTTTCCACGCCGCCCCCGGCTTTGACCCGACCGGAGCACGCAGCGGCGGCGAATGGCGGGTCGAAAAACAGCGTCTGCGCTGGGATGTGCTCGACGCGTTTTCGCAAGCTGCACAACAAGCCGGCATCCCCGCCAGCAGCGACTTCAACCGCGGCGACAACGAAGGTGTGGGTTACTTCGACGTGAACCAGAAGGCCGGTGTGCGCTGGAATGCGACCAAAGCCTTCCTGCGCCCGGCCCAGAACAAGCGCCAGAACCTGCAGGTCTGGACCGGCGCGCAGATCGGCCGTGTGCTGCTCGAAGGCGGCCGCGCCATCGGCATCGAAGCCGGCCCGGTCAACGGTGGAGAGCCGGTTCAGGCGCGTGTGGAGGCGAACGGCGGCGAAGTCATTCTTTGCACCGGCGCCATCGGCACACCGCAGTTGCTGCAGCTCTCGGGCATCGGCCCGGCCGCGCTGCTCCAGTCGCACGGCATCCCGGTCGAACACGCGCGCGAAGGGGTCGGCGCGAACCTGCAGGACCACCTGCAGATCCGTGCCGTCTACCAGGTCGAAGGCGTGAAGACACTCAACACCATGGCCAACTCGCTGTGGGGCAAGGCGATGATCGGCCTCGAATACGCGCTCAGGCGCAGCGGCCCGATGAGCATGGCGCCGTCGCAGCTCGGCGCGTTCACGCGCAGCGATCCCGGCCGCGCCCACCCCAACCTCGAGTACCACGTGCAGCCTTTGTCGCTCGATGCTTTCGGCCAGCCGTTGCACACCTTCAACGCCTTCACCGCGAGCGTGTGCAACCTGAACCCGACGAGCCGCGGCGCGGTGAAGATCCGCTCGGCGCGCGCGGCCGACGCGCCTTCCATCGCCGCGCGTTACCTCAGCACCGCTGAGGACCGGCTGATCGCGGCCAACAGCCTGCGCCTGACGCGCAACATCGTCGGCCAATCGGCGCTGGCCAAATACAAACCGCGCGAAGTCAAACCTGGCGTGCAGTACCAGAGCGACGAAGACCTCGCCAAGCTCGCCGGCGACATCGGCACCACGATCTTCCACCCGGTCGGCACCGCGAAGATGGGCCCGGCCGCCGACCCGATGGCCGTGGTCGATGCGCACCTGCGCGTGCACGGCGTGCGCGGGCTGCGTGTGGTCGACGCGAGCGTGATGCCGAGCATCACCAGCGGCAACACCAATTCGCCGACGCTGATGATCGCCGAGCGTGCCGCCGAATGGATTCTCGCGGGTGTGTGATTTGCGATCCCTGAAAAGCTAAGCAGCTTTTCTTGGTTCACGGCAGCGACCGCGCTGCCTAGAGTGCAAGCCACCGATCCCATTGGCTTGCCTCCCCATGAACCTGAACACCTTCACCCGCCGCGCGCTGACCCTCGGCGCCTTCGCCAGCCTCGGCGCAACGGCCCTGCCCGCCGCTGCCGACACCACGCTGCTCAACGTCAGCTACGACCCGACCCGCGAGCTCTACCAGGAGTTCAACGCCGCGTTCGCCAAGCAGTGGAAGGCCAAAACCGGCGAGACCGTCACCGTGCGCCAGTCGCACGGCGGCTCCGGCAAACAGGCCCGCTCGGTGATCGACGGGCTCGGAGCCGACGTCGTCACGTTGGCACTCGCCTACGACATCGACGCGATCCACGACCACGGCAAACAGCTCCCGGCCGACTGGCAAAAGCGCCTGCCCAACAACGCCTCGCCCTACACCTCGACCATCGTGTTCCTGGTGCGCAAGGGCAACCCGAAGAAGATCACCGACTGGGTCGATCTGGCCCGCAGCGGCGTCGACGTGATCACGCCCAACCCGAAGACTTCCGGCGGCGCCCGCTGGAACTACCTCGCGACCTGGGGCTATGCGCTCAAGCAGCCGGGCGGCAACGCCGACAGCGCGAAGAACTTCGTCAAGCGCATCTACGCCAACACCAAGGTGCTCGACTCGGGCGCACGCGGCTCCACCACCACCTTCGTCGAGCGTGGCATCGGCGACGTGCTGATCGCCTGGGAGAACGAGGCCTATCTGTCGGTCAAGGAGCTCGGCCCCGACAAGTTCGAGATCGTCACGCCCAGCCTGTCGATCCTGGCCGAGCCGCCGGTCAGCGTGGTCGACAAGAACGTCGACAAGCGTGGCACCCGCAAGGTCGCCACCGCCTACCTTGAGTACCTGTACTCGCCCGAAGGCCAGGAGATCGCGGCGAACCACCACTACCGCCCGCGCGACGCGAAAGTTGCCGCCAAGTACGCGAAGCAGTTCGCCCCGGTCAAGCTGCTGACCATCGACGCTGACTTCGGCGGCTGGCGCGCGGCGCAGAAAACGCACTTCGACGACGGTGGCGTGTTCGACCAGATCTACGCGCCGAACGCGAAGTGAAGCTGCTTCGAATCACCGCCTTCGGCGCGCGAGCCAGGCCGCCACCGGCGCTCAGCTTGCTCCACAGCATGTCGACCTCGCCCTGCGAGTCGCATTTCGCCACCAGCAAGATCGCTGCCGCGAACCTGAACATCGGGCCTCCGTTGAGTGCTGCGAACTCCTGCGCGCTGGGCATGGGCTTTGCTCCATCGAGGACAGGCCCCGCGAGCCATCGGCGGCCGCGCGGGGCGCCAACACGGACACGGGTTCAAACATGGGCTTGTGCGCGCGCCGCCGGTAGGTCGCTAACATCATCAGGCGTCTCATGAATCTGCCAGGAATCACCATGAATCACTTCAGCAAGTGCCTCGCCTCCGCCGTGTTGTCGATCGCCGCGCTGCCGGCCTTGGCGGCCAGTACGGCCACCTCGTCGGCGTCCGACAGTTCCACCACCTCGGTGGGCAGCGTCTCCGGCTCGATCCAGAAGTCGAGCGCCGCGTCGTCCAAGCCGCCCACGCCCTTGCTCGCCGGCGACTACCGCGTCGTCGAGGTCACCACGCTGGCCGAGCGCCCGGGCACCTTGCGCATGACGCTGCAGTCGTTGGCCGACCCGAGCGCCGACGGCGAGTTCCAGCTCTTCGTGCCGCAGCAAGCGCTCGAGCGCAGCCCGCTCGCGCAAGGCCAGGTCGTGACGGCGCGTGAGCGCGCCTACGGCATCGAGTTCTCGGTGGCCGCGACCAAAGAAGCGTTCTTCCTCGTGCTCGCCGACGACTGGTACCGCGAGCTGCAGAGCAACGCCGTCGTTCTTTGACCGGCGTGCGCCACGCACGCCACCTGCGTTCGTGGCTGCTGGTCGGGATGGCGGCGTGCGGCCCGTGGGCCGCGTGCCACGCGAGCCTGATCCGCACCTGCGACCAGCCCGAACGCCTCAGCCCGGCGCAGAAAGACACGCTGCTGCGCTTCGGCGGCATCGTCAAGGACGAACTTGAGAGGTCGGGCCAGCGCGTCGCGCTGATCTCGCGTTCCGGGCTCGACCTGAGCCGTTTCGCTGTGCGCTATTCGCATGCCGGCGTGAGCCTCAAGGCGAGCGAGAACACACCGTGGTCGGTGCGCCAGCTCTACTTCGCGTGTGACGAACAACGCCCGCGCATCTTCGATCAGGGCATGTCCGGCTTCGTGCTGGGCCTGAACGATGCCGCGCTCGGCTACGTCTCCATCGTGTTCCTGCCCGCGCCCGAGGCCGCCGAGCTCGAGCGCGCCGCGCTCGACAACCGCCAGGCGCTCCGGTTGCTGAGCCCCGCCTACAGCGCCAACGCCTACCCCTTCAGCCTGAAGTACCAGAACTGCAACCAGTGGCTGATGGAATTGCTGGCCACCACCTGGGGCCGGCTCGAAGGCGACGAGCCGCCGCGCGCGCAGGCCCAGGGCTGGTTGAAGGACCAAGGCTACGCGCCGAGCGTGATGGCGCTGGGCTCGCGGCCGATGATGTGGCTCGGCGCTTTCGTGCCCTGGGTGCACAGCGACGACCACCCGCACGAAGACACGGCGCAGTCGCTTTACCGCGTCAGCATGCCGGCGTCGGTCGAGGCTTTCGTGCAGGCCCGGGTGCCCGGTGCGACGCGGCTGGAGCTGTGCCACACCGCGAAGCACGTGGTGATACGGCGCGGGTGGGAGCCGATCGCCGAAGGGTGTGAGCCGGGCGAGCGCGACACCGTCATCACGCTCGAGCCGTAGTTCCCTGGCACGCGCTGTGACGGCCATGCGGCGAAAGGCGCAGCGCTGTGAACCCCTTGTAACTCGTTGCTGCGGTACGCTTGTGCCCGCACACGAACCAGCCCATGAGAGACCGCACCATGCCCGAGCAAGCCATCAGAATCGTCCCGGTTTTCACGACCGACGACCAGGGCTGGATACGCCGCGAAGGCGTGGCCGTGCCGCAGTTCTGGCAGGGCCACACGGTGGCACCCGCGCTGGGCGACGTGTTGCGCATCGGCGGCCGCCAATTCGTGATCGAGGCGCGGGTCTGGGAACACGACGGCAGCGTACCGGTGCTGCGCCTGTACATCGGCAGCGGCCACGCGCAGAGCGACACGGCGTTCGGCTGAGAGACGCTCACCAGCCCTGCCACTCACCGGCCGCGCCACCCGCGAGTCGCCTCTCGGCGCCGGCCTGATCGAAGCTCAGTTCCGGGAGCCGCTTCGCAGCGCCAGCACCGCCTGCAATCGCTGCGACAGGGCATCGACTTCGGGCGCGTCGGTCAGTGGCTTGAGCTCGCCCGCGAGCGCGCTCTGCACCAGCCGCGTGAGCGTCTGCATGTGCGGCGTGATCGTGCCGAAGAACAGCACCTGCTCGCCGCGCGCGATCAGCAGGGTCGGAAAGTTCTCCACGTCGACGCTGCCGAGCAGCTCGGCTTCGTCTTCGATGTCGAGCCGCGTGAACTCCGCCTGCGCGCCGAACGGGGCAGCGGCTTCATCGAACGGCGCCGCGTAGTCCCGGCACACGCCGCACCACGCTGCACACAGGCAAACCACCCTCAGCACATCGTCCATGCCACGCAGTGTGCCGTGTCGCTTCAGGCG
>JAYVTD010000261.1:0-6770 GCA_043774765.1 Rhizobacter sp.
GCCATGCCGCGGTCGCCGGCGTCCCAGTCGCCGGCCGGCATGTTGTGCAACACGACCTTCAGCTTGTTGGCCGCGAGCACGGCGTTCAGCTCGGCGATGCTGTGCGCGTAGGGAAAGAGGAACTCGACTTCGCTGAAACCGGCCCGCGCGGCCCGCTCGAAGCGGTCGATGAAGGGCACTTCGGTGAAGAGCATCGAAAGGTTGGCGGCAAAACGCGGCATGGCAGGCTCCGGGAGTTCAGGCAACAGATCAGTCCAGCATACCAACGGCGGTGGGCGCGTCGGCAAGACTCGTCGCGAGCTCCTCGAATTCGTTGATCGCGTCGATCTCGGTGCCCATCGAGATGTTGGTCACGCGCTCGAGCATCACCTCGATCACGACCGGCACCTGGAACTCGGTCATCCAGGCTTCGGCCTGCTTGATCGCGGGCGCAATCTCCTGCTGTTTGTAGACCCGCACGAACTTGCAGCCCAGGCCGGTGACCACGGCTTCGTGGTCGACACCGTAACCGTTCATCTGCGGCGCGTTGATGTTGTCGAAGCCGAGCTGCACGCAGTAGTCCATGCTGAAACCACGCTGCGCCTGGCGAATCAACCCGAGGTAGCTGTTGTTGACCACCATGTGGATGTAGGGCAGCTTGAACTGCGCGCCGACCGCCAGCTCTTCGATCATGAACTGGAAGTCGTAATCGCCCGAGAGCGCAACGATCTTGCGCGTCGGGTCGGCCACGCGCACACCCAGCGCGGCGGGGATCGTCCAGCCCAGCGGGCCGGCCTGGCCGCAGTTGATCCACTGGCGCGGGCCGAACACGTGCAGGAATTGCGCGCCGGCGATCTGGCTCAGGCCGATCGTGCTGATGTAGGTGGTGCCGCGGTCGAAGTTGTTGTTCATGCACTGGTAGACCCGCTGCGGCTTCATCGGCACGGTGTCGATGTTGGTCTTGCGCAGCATCGTGCGCTTGCGCTCGCGGCATTCGGCGACCCAGGTGCTGCGGTCTTTGAGCTGGCCGGCGGCTTTCATTTCGCGCGCCACTTCGACGAAGAGTTCGAGCGCCGCCTTCGCGTCGGAGACGATGCCCAGCTCGGGGTTGAACACGCGCCCGATCTGCGTCGGCTCGATGTCGACGTGCACGAAGGTGCGGCCCTTGCAATACACCTCGGGCGAGCCGGTGTGGCGGTTGGCCCAGCGATTGCCGATGCCGAGCACGAAGTCGCTGGCGAGCATCGTGGCGTTACCGTAGCGGTGGCTCGTTTGCAGGCCGCACATGCCGGCCATCAGCGGGTGGTCGTCGGGGATCGAGCCCCAGCCCATCAGCGTGGGGATCACGGGGGTGTTGGTGAGTTCGGCGAATTCCTGCAGCAGGTCGCTGGCGTCGGCGTTGATCACGCCACCGCCAGAAACGATCAACGGCCGCTCGGCCGCCTGCAGCATCGAGATGGCTTTTTCGATCTGCTTGCGCGTCGCTTTCGGCTTGTAGACCGGCAACGGCTCGTAGGTGTCGATGTCGAACTCGATCTCGGCCATCTGCACGTCGAACGGCAGGTCGATCAGTACCGGTCCGGGGCGGCCCGAGCGCATCAGGTGAAAGGCCTGCTGAAAAGAGCGTGGCACCTGCGCCGGCTCGCGCACCGTGACGCTCCACTTGGTGACCGGCTTGCTGATCGACTCGATGTCGACCGCCTGGAAGTCTTCCTTGTACAAACGTGCCCGCGGCGCCTGGCCGGTGATGCACAGAATGGGAATGCTGTCGGCGATGGCCGAATACAGGCCCGTGATCATGTCGGTGCCGGCCGGACCCGACGTGCCGATGCACACGCCGATGTTGCCGGCCTTGGCCCGGGTGTAACCCTCGGCCATGTGCGAAGCGCCTTCCACGTGGCGCGCCAACACGTGGGCGATGGTGCCGCGCTCGCGCATCACCGAATAAAGCGGGTTGATCGCCGCGCCGGGCACGCCGAAGGCCTGCGTGACGCCCTCTTTTTCCATGACCAAGTGGGCGGCCATGATTGCTTTCATCTTTGCCATGCGAGTCTCCGGAGTTTGAATTTCTGTTGAACGGGATCATCCGCCGTTGGCCCCTGCCCGGCAACACAAGCTGCCGATAAGTGCTATTCCGGGGCGGAATGCGCGCCAGTGCAGGCATCATCGACACCCACGAACCCCGCCAAACGGACCGCAGGACATGGATCGAATCACAGGCATCCAGCTCTTCGTGCGCATCGTCGAGACCGGCAGCTTCTCCAAGGCCTCGGCCGATCTGGGCGTGACCCAGCCGACCGCCACCAAACACGTCGCCGCCGTTGAAGCGCGGCTGGGCGCGCGGCTGCTCAACCGCAACACGCGCGGCGTGAGCGCCACCGAGATCGGCGCGCTGTACTACGAGAAGTGCAAGGCGATCCAGCTTCAGCTCGAAGAAGCCGACAACCTGGCCACGCTGCTGCAGTCGCAGGTCAGCGGCCAGTTGCGCGTGAGCACCTCGGTCGCGTTCGGCCGGCGCGTGCTCACGCCGCTGGTATTGGCCTTCATGCGCGAGCACCCCGAGATCACGATCGACCTGAGCTTCGACGACCGCTACGTGAACCTGGTGGAGCAAGGCGTGGACGTGGCGATCCGCATGGGGCAGCTGGCCGACTCTTCGCTCGGCGCGCGTTACCTCGGCCTGAACCCGTGGGTATTGGTCGGCTCGCCCGGGTACCTCAAAGCGCACGGCTCGCCGCAGTCGCCGGCCGAGGTGGCGCGCCACGCCTGCCTTGTCTACAGCAGCGTGCAGGGCGACGAGCGCTGGCACTTCAGCGCGCCCACCGGCCAGGCTGAGCCGGTGCCGGTGCGCGGGCCGCTGCGCTCGAACAACCTCTCGGTCGTGCTCGAAGCCACCCGCGCCGGCCTGGGGCTGGCGATCCTGCCGTGGTACGTGGCGCACCACTCGGTGGAACAGGGCGCGGTGCTGCCGCTGCTGGCCGAGTTCGCGCTGCCGGTGCAGGAGATCCACGCCGTGTTCCCGTCGCCCAAGCTGGTGCCGTCGAAGGTGAGCAGCTTCATCGCGCACCTGCAGCAGGCACTCGCCGATGAGTGGTGGAAACGCGCCGGCTGAATTCACCCGACAGCTGTAGCGCGGCCAGCCTCGTTCATCCCTCGCCCAATTGCGCTCGGCGCAGTCTGGCGAGGATGCGCAACGTGTAGCCAGCGTCCAGCGCGCGCAGCCCCGCCAGGCCATCGCGGATCAGCTGCTGCGCCGCAACTTCGTCGCGCAACTCTGGTTCGTGCTTCAAGCGCTCGAGCAGTGTGCTCAGTTCTGCTGCCGTCAGGTCGCCGTCCAGAAGACGTGAAGCTTCGTTCATGGCATGTCTCCTACCAGCGCCTGTCGCGCGTGGGCGCCAACAACGGACGCGCGCGATTGGCGATCGTTTCGCGCGCACGGAAGATGTGGGACTTGACGGTATTGACGGGCTGGCCAAGCGCCGCCGCGATCGCCTTGTAGTCCAGCCCATCGATTTCGCGCATCAGGAGCGCACGGCGCTGGACATCGGGCAATGCCGCAACTTCGGCGTCGATGCGTTCGAACAGCTGGTGCGCCATGGCTTCTTCCTCCGGGCTCGGTGCGACACCAGACCTGTCGTTTTCGCCAGCTTCATCCTGCAGTGGCATGGGCCGATCGTCTTGCCGGTTCTGGGCGCTGCGCAGGTAACTCCTGGCTGCGTTGCGGGCAATCGTGAACAACCAGGCCGCAAAGTCACCCTCGGGCCTGAAGCTCGTCAAAGCAAGAAAAACACTCAAGAAAATCTCCTGCGTCAGTTCTTCGGTGATCCGGTCATCGTGCACGAGCCGCCGCACCGTTGCCGCGACCCGCCGTTGGTACTTGACCACCAACACCTCGAAGGCCACCGTCTCACCTTGCTGGGCACGCGCAACCAATGCCGCATCTACGCCGCCTTCGAGCAGGGGTTCACGCAAGCGCGTCTCCCTGACACGTGCCGGGCGCGAACTGACGGTGGCCTCGATGGCAGGTTTTGGTCTGCCCCGCCTGCTTACGTTGACATAGCGCTTTACGCCATGGCGCCGTCAGAGTTGCAGCGCCTGCAAACAATTCATCGACGCGAAAAGAATTGGGCGATGCCATGCAACTCTGTCGTTGTTTCAACGTTAGGGAACAGGGAGCCAACCAGGGCAGAACGAAAGCGAACGTCAATGAAACACCAGGGAAACGGCGAGTTGGGCAGTGTACTGATCTGCCCGGCGGCACCACGCGTCGCTGTCGTCGGCGCCGGTATCGCCGGACTGACCTGCGCCCGGGAGTTGAGCCTGCGCGGCTGCGACCCGGTTGTCTTTGAAGCCAGCGATCGATTGGGGGGTCGCTGCAGTTCGCGCACCACCCGGATCGGCGTCTTCGATGACGCGGCCCAGTGCATCAGCGGGGCCACCCGCTTGGCCTCTTACGCCGTGCAACGCCCCGGTGAGCTGGCCGCACTTCATGCATGGACCGTGCCGGCCACGCCTGCTGAAGACGAACGCAAAGGCAGGGACCGGGACAAGGACATCGACGAAGCGGATGTCACCCGAACCTTGAAGTTGATGGGATCGGTCGGCGTGCCGTCGATGCTCGCGCTGGCCCATGCCGTTGCGCGGCCCCTGGACTTTCGGCTGCACACGCCGATCCATCAGGCCCAACGGCGCGGCGCCCGCTGGATACTGCAAAACGCTGCAGGCGAGATCGACGAGGACTTTCAGGCCCTGGTGCTCGCGATCCCGGCACCACTGGCGCTGCCGCTGGCGCGGGAGTCTTCCGAGCTGGCCGCAGCACTGCGTGCGGTGCGTTACCTCAGTCGCTGGGTCTTGCTGCTGGGGTCCGAGCGCCCTGTCGGCTTGCCCGGGTACCTGGAGTTTCATGGCAGCCCGATCGAAAGGATCGCCGCCATGCACTGCAAGCCGGCGCGCCCCGCAAACGCGCCGCAGCGCTGGTTCGTCGAGGCCGACGAGCGCTGGTCCTTGCAGCATGAGCACGACGATGCCGAGACAGTGGCCGATCTGCTGGTCGACATCTTCCGCGTGCATGCACGCCGCTCGGTCACGCCCAACTACCTCTGCGCGCATCAATGGCGTCATGCATTCGTTGAATCGCCCGCCACCGTGCCTCGCTACTCGGAGTCCTTGTGGGACGAAAAAGCACGGCTCGGCGTCTGCGGCGACAGTGTCGTACCGAGCCGGGTTGACCGGGTCCATGCCAGCGGTGCCGCCCTGGCGCGAGCGATGGGCAACGCCCTGACTTCCCGCCACCACCACATCACCGTGGCGGTGCGGGAGCGTGAACGCAGCAGGCAGCTCGAGGCGCAGGCGTGACGGCGGGCGCTATCGGTTCGTTGTCGGCGACGCTGCTGTCCGACCTGCGCACCGATCACGCTGGCGAAACCGGCGCCGTGACGATCTACCGCAGAGTTTGAAGCATGGCAACCGACAAACCCTCGACGTCTCCGGCCAGCACCATCCACAGCAATGAAGTCGAACGCTTCAACCGCCTGGCCGCAACCTGGTGGAACAGCGCCGGGCCGATGCGCCCGCTGCACGTCATCAACGGGCTGCGGCTGAGTTACGTGCTCGAACAGATCGCCCAGCGCTTCGGGCGAGCGCCGGGCGACTTGCATCGGCTGCGCATCGCCGACATCGGTTGCGGCGGCGGGCTCATGTGCGAGCCCCTGGCGGCCCGCGGGGCGCGCGTGGTGGGTGTGGATGCTGCGGCGAAGAACATCGCGGCCGCGCGGCTGCACGCGGAAGATGGCCGTTTGAACATCGACTACCGGGTTGGCGAACCCGATGTCGCGCTGCACGACGCCGAGTCCTTCGATGTCCTTCTGCTGCTCGAAGTGGTTGAACATGTCGACAAGCTGCAGGCCTTCGTGCAACAAGCGGTCCGCCATCTCGAACCCGGTGGCCTGCTGCTGGTCTCGACCATCAACCGCACAGCGCGCAGTTTTGTGACCGCCATCGTGGGCGCCGAATACATCTTTGGTCTGTTGCCCCGCGGCACCCACCGTTGGGCGCAGTTCATTCGGCCCGACGAGTTGCAGCAGGCTGCGCTCGTTGGCGGTCTGGTGCAGCTCGACTGCCGCGGCATGGGCTACCTGCCCGCCCTCAATCACGCCTGGTGGACGCAAAACGTGGCGGTCAACTACATCGCGAGCTTCGGCAAACCTTCGGCGTGAGCGCTCGGCCGGCGCACGCTGGGCTTTGCACGCTTTCGCGAGGAACGATCGAACACCCTTTCCGCACCGCAGGGCCGGATCCATTGAGGACACATCGGCGCCACTGCGATCTGGAAAACGATCCGCCGTTCAGGGCTTTGCCGGAGCGACTTCCGAGGCGGTGTCAGTCAACTTCGGCAGCGGGTAGGCGTCGGCCACGTACGCCGGCCCCTTCATCACCCTGACGATGAAGCACCCCAGCGCGAGCGTCAGCGCCAACGTCCAGTGCAGCGAGACCAGGCCCCACATCGTGTAGTCCCACAACAGCAACGCGCGGTCGCTGCTGCCTGAGGCGGGTGCTGCTGGCGCCAGCGCGTGGTTCAAGCCCGACAGCAGCAGCGGCAGCAACGTGCCCCACAGCAGGATGGCCGGCAGGCGCCGCCAGATGCGCTGCTCCCATCCGGGCGCCGACCTCACGAAGCCGGGAAGTTTGTTGAAAAGGTTCATGAAGACCTCGACAGGGTGGTGCACGCGATGCCCTAGAACAACTGGCCCTGGCCATCGGGCGCGCCACGGCTGCGGTGCGTTCGCGTGGCC
>JAYVTD010000262.1:0-2370 GCA_043774765.1 Rhizobacter sp.
CTGGCCTTTCAGCGCAGCGGGCAAGCGGCCTGCGTGCAGCGCTGGGTCGAGCTGATCGACGGCTGGATGCGGGTCACGCCTTGCGGCTTCATCGCCGCCGACGTGACCGGCCGCCGCGTCCAGAACTGGATCTACAGTTTGCACCTGTTCGTCGGCCACGCGGCGCACGATGCCGGCCCGCTGATCCCGGCCGACTTCCACCGCCGCCTGCTGCACTCGCTGCACGAGCAGGTCGAGTTCCTGTGCGCCAACCTGACCGAAAAGCGCAACCACCGCACGCTTGAGCTGTACGCGATCTTCCTCGCCGGCGTGGTCTTCCCCGAGATGCGGCGCGCCGCGCACTGGCGCGCCTTCGCGCTCGGGCAGACCGTTGCCAACCTGGCCAGCGACCTGCTCCCCGACGGCGTGCATTGCGAACTGTCGACCGACTACCACCATCTGGTGCTGAAGAACGCGTTGAACTTCCGCCGCCTGGCCGCGTTGAACGGCGTGGCGGTGCCGACGTCGTTCGACACGGCGCTGCAGCGCGGCCTCGAGTTCAGCCTGCACGTGCACAAGCCCGACGGCGTCGTGCCCAGCCTGTCGGATGGCGACGCGCGCAGCTTCCTCGACCTGCTGCTTCAAGGTGCCGAGCTGTTCGGCCGCGCCGACATGCGCTACGTGGCCACCCAGGGCACTGAGGGCACGCCGCCGCGCCAGCGCGTGGTGCATTTCGAGATCGGCGGCTACAGCGTGGTCCGCAGCGACTGGGGTGATGGCGCGACACCGTTCACCGACGCACAGTACCTGGTGTTCGACCACGGCCCGCTCGGCGAAGGCAACCACGGCCATTTCGACTGCCTGAACTTCGAGCTCGCCGCGCACGGCCGCTCGTTGATCGTCGACCCCGGGCGCTACACCTACAGCGAGGCCGTGACACCCGAAGACGGCATCAACTGGCGTGTGCACTTCCGCGGCACCGCCGTGCACAACACGGTCTGCGTCGACAACAAGCAGCAGACGAGCTACCAGCCCAAGCCCATCAAACCCGGCACGCGCCACGCCGCCGGCACGCTGCGCCACAAGATCAGCGGGCCGGCGCCGGACGCCCGGCTCGTCGATCGCCACCTCGACGCCACACTCGACCTGGTGCACGGCCAGGCCTGCAGCCACGCGTACGACGCCCGGCACGACCGCTGCATCGTGTTCGTCGATCGGCGCTACTGGATCGTCAGCGACTGGCTGCGTGCGCCAACCGCACATGACTATTGCCTGAACTTCCAGCTCGGCGCACCGGCTCAAGGCCAGGCAAGGCTGACACAGGGCACGGCGTGGCGCCTCGAGAGCCCCGGCTTGCTGATGCTGCAGCCGCTGCGCCGCGGCGTCGATGCGCGCCTCAGCCCGGCCTGGGTGTCGGCGCGCTACGGCGTCAAGCAGGCCGCCCCGGCACTGCAGAGCACGCAACACGCCTGCGATGCCGATTTCGATACGGTGCTGGTGCCGTGGCAAGCGGCACAACCCGTGGTCGAACTGGAGGCTGCGACCGTCACGGGCGATGGCTCGATGCCGGCCACACAAGTGCCCGAAGCCCTGCGCATCAGCTTGCAGCTCGACGGTGAGTGTGTCGTCGACCACTGGTTCCACTCGCGCGGCCGCCATGCGTCGCGCTGGTGTGTCGACGGCTTCGAGTTCAGCGCTCGATGGGCCTATTGGCGCCAGCACGCGGACGGCCGGCTGCTGCGTGCCGTCTCGCATGCCGGCGCGCAGCTGCCCGTGGCGCTCGAAGCCGGGGTGGCGGCGTGAGCCTGCGGTTGCCCAAGGACCCGGCGCTGCCGCAACTGGCGACAGCGCTCGACGGCGCTGCAATGGCCAGCGTTTTTGCCGATGCGCTGCACGGGCCGCAGGTGCTCGGTTGCGAGGTCGATCGGGTCAAGTACCGGCCACTGCGCAACTGCAGTGTGAGCTACCGCCTGACGCTGCACGATGCGCAGCGTGGCCTGTTCGAGCAGCGCATCGCGGCACGTTTTTGCGGCATCGGCGATGCAGCGCAACGCTACGGCAAGGCTTGCTCAGGCAAGCTGCAACCATCGCCGGCAGGCCCGGCCCTGCAGCATGTGCCGGCCCTCGGCATGCTGGCCCACTGGTTGCCGAACGACGCCAAACTCGATGCGCTGCGCCTGCTGTGCGACGACGCCGCCCTGCGCCAATGCTGCCTGGACGAGTTGGTCGCGGCGCTCACCGCGGGGCGTGGTCGCCTGGTCGACCATCACACGACGCTGGTGCAGTTGGTGCCCGAACTGCGGGCCTGTGCACGCGTCGAACTGCAATTGCAGAGCGAGCCCGGCGCCGAGGCCGGCACGCGCACGCTGTACGTCAAGACCCATGTCGACC
>JAYVTD010000263.1:0-7842 GCA_043774765.1 Rhizobacter sp.
CGTCGGTGCCCACCCACTCGGGCGTCAGTTTCAGGGCCCAGACCTCGGCCGAGCCGAAGTGCTCGATGACCTTGGGGCAGGTCCGGGTCGCGCTGCAGCGGTCGAGGATGCCGGCGGCGGCGCCACCTCGCACCGGGTCGGGCGCGGGCAGCCACCACTGCGGGCCTTCGCTGCCGGCCTGGTAGAGCTCGAGCACGCCGTCGGGCTGGGCCCAGCGGAAATTCAGCGCGATGCGCCGGCCGGCGATGATCGGCCACATGCCGTCGTGCACGCGCGCACCGGCCTCGTCGCGGTTGAAGCCCAGGTGCAGCCAGCCGCGCAGGAAGTTGCCCGACTGCGAGATGCCACGGGTGATGCTGTGCGTCATGGTCTTGGCGATCGGGTTGATCGTGCCAATGTCATCTGCCGCGGCGTGCTTGAAGAAGGCTCCCACATCGCGCCAGGCCGCGAAGCCAATGCCAAGCACGTAGGGGTCAGCGGCGGTGAAGACGACCTGGTACAAGCGTGCAGGATCGAAGCCCTTCTTGAGACAGATCTGGGTGGGATCGGGTGTGCCAGGAAAAGGATTCACAGCGTCGCAGCGTGCCCAGGCCCAATCCGACGCTGGCACCTCGACCTCGTCGATCACGTCGCCACGCTGAGTCTCTCCGCCACGTGAGACGAGGCGAGACTCCCGCGTGTTCAGGCTCATCGGCTTGTAAGGCACCGGATTTGTCTGCACGAGAAGGGGCTGCGAAGCTTGGCCCGAGCGATTGACGATTCGTCCTAAAACCTTGCCGGTGACTGGAGCCCCATCGGGTCCGCGAGCCACCGGCACATGCAGGAACTGCTTGCCCGCCACGCTGGCCTTCGGTCGCACCGCGGTGTTGCCGGCGTTGTCGCCTTGCCAGGCGCTGGCCAGCATGACGTCGCCAAAGACCCGCTCTTGCGGCGCAAACGGAAACACGCTGCCGCGGTTCGGCACGTCGTGCCACATCATCCCGCTCGCTCGCTTCAGATCCACTGGTTTGTAAATTAGGAATGACGCAACGTAGCGCACCTTGCCGTCTGCGTCTTTGGCCAACTGGATGTCCTGGATAAGCGCATTGCCGGGCAACCGGGGATCGAGTTCACCGAAAGCTCGGCCGGCCACCTGCTCATAGGCGATCGCCGAGAGTGATGCGCCGGGAAGTGCAGGCAAGGGAAGTGTCTCGTCGATAACGATGTCAGTCACGCGACCCTGCGCCGGATTGCAAAGCACCAGCATGGCGATGCCAGCGGCGACAAGGCATCGAGATAGGAACATGCTTCGCTCCAAGTGAACCGGACTTCTCCGCCCAGGGACCAAGGGTAGCGCCAAAATCGTCCTTGCACCACCACCCGGTGCCAGCTTCAGCCCGCACGAAGCTGCGCCGAAGACCGCGCGTGCTTCGGGCTGTCTGCACTTGTGAATGACGGCTTCAAGGCTGGCAGGCGCGGCGGTCATGTGACTACTTTGAAACCTGATGGTCAACTCTCGATCAACAACCGGAGTGCCCTTCGTCAAGCAACGGCTTGGCCGTTCGCTGTTGACTCAGTGGGCCACGCGGCATCCCGTCCGGCCACTGAGGCGAGATCCGTTGAACGTCCGCGGTCCGGCGCAGGGCCGTCACCGCGAAGATTCGCGTATGGGAATGAGGTCGACCCGAAGGAGCCGGCCACGAATCTCGGGAGCATTCGCTCGCTGGTGCCGCTCTTCGCGAGCGTGCAGAGCGCGGACCTGCGCTGCAGCCAGACCCCCTAGGATGATGCGCTGGCGCCGCGGGTTTGCTCTATCGGCATCGCGAAATTCTGCTTGGGATACTGCTGCTTCGCGAATCGCCGCCTTTCTGCGGATCACCCGAACACTTGGGAGCCTCGATGAAAAGCAAACGCCTTGTGAATCTACTTGCGGCCACGGCTGGGGTAGTGATTGCGCTGAACACGTCGATCGGCGCCGCGGCCGAGCCGACCAACTTCAAGCAGACACACTACTTCAAGCTGTTCGGACAGGAGAAGGATGCCGCCGCCGAACGTGCCGGCTACGAGGCCGACAACCGCGCTTATCCGTCGACCTACGTCGAAACGAGCGTTCGCACCAGCGCCGCGAACGATAACGATCGGCTGGAGAAGAGAGGCCACGGCCACCGTGGCGCCTGGACCTTGGTGGGGCCGACTACGGGCGTGGTCCCTGGCGAAGTCACCTACACGGGGCGCGCAACGACCGTTTCCGGCCGCGTCACCAGCTTGGCGCTGTCGCCGCGCTGCAAGCCGGACAGCTGCCCGCTCTTCGTCGGCGCTGCCGGGGGCGGGGTCTGGATGACCAACCAGCCGCTGTCCAGGACACCGGACTGGAAGGCCTCGAAGGGCGACATGCCAACGAACGCAATCGGATCGATCATCTTCGACCCGACCGATGGCGACGCGAAAACGCTCTACGTCGGTACCGGCGAGGCCAACGGCTCAGGCGACTCCGAAGCCGGCCTGGGCCTTTTTAGGTCCGATAACCTCGGCAAGGACTGGCAGCTGGTGTCGGGCAGCGCAGCAGCGGCCTCCGGCCGCGCAATCGCCGCGATCGGTGTCGATCCGCGCGACCCGCGCCACATCTTCATCGGCACGGCTGTGGCGCGGCACGGCTCGTCGAGCGTCAACGGCGGCCGCTTCACACCACCGGGTGCGCCCCGTATCGGCCTGTACGAATCGACGAATGGCGGAACTACGTTCACGCTGGTGTTTTCGGTCCCCTCCGATCCGGTCAACCCGAACAGCGCGAATGGCTCCGACTTCTTCCGCGGCGGGGTGAGCAAGATCGAGATGTCTCGCACCGGCCTGGTGGCCTCCGACCCGACACGCATCTACTTCTCGGTCTTCGGCTACGGGCTGTACCGCTCCAAGGCGGGCGGCGGCTATGAGCCGGTGTTTGCCAGTGCTGGTGGAGGTACCGTCGCGAACTCCTTGGCCTCGCGCACCGAGTTCGCGCTGGCGCCGATGGGCAACAAGCTGCGGATCTACCTCGGCGATGCCGGGGCCGGCGCCGCGGACTTCTATCGCACCGACGATGCCAACGTGCCGGCTTCACAGCTCGTCAGCGGCGTCAACAATCTGGGCTGGACAAAGCTTTCGAGTGCGACCCAAGGCACGCCCGGCTTCTCGTCGTACAACTTCTGCGGCGAGCAGTGCAGCTATGACATGGTGGTGGCTTCGCCTGCGGGCCAGCCCAACGCGGTGTGGATCGGCGGCCAGATGCAGTACGACGAGATCTTCACGGCCACACCACCATCCAACGGCCGATCGGTGCAGCGCTCGGCCAACGCCGGCATGCAGTTCACCGACATGACCAACGACACTCAGGCGCCAGCACCGCTGGGCATGCACCCGGACCAGCACGCGATGGTGTTCTATCCCGGTAACCCGGACATCGCCATCATCGGCTCGGACGGCGGTGTGGTGCGTACCAACGGCAGCTTCGCCGACGCCTCGGGCAGTTGCTCCAGCCGCGCCATCTCCGGTACGGATCTCGCCAACTGCCTGCTCTGGCTGAAGGCGATCCCGGTGGAGATCATCAGTCTCAACCCCGGTCTGGCGACGCTGCAGTTCCAGAGCGTGTCGCTCAGCCAGCGCGATCCGCGCAAGGAATTGATCGGCGGCACGCAGGACAACGGTACTTGGTCCTACAGCGGTACAAAGAACAGCTGGTTCGAAAGTGTCGGAGGCGATGGTGGGAATTCGGGTATCAACGCGGTCGATCCCTTGGTGCGCATGCACACCTACACCGGCCCGGCAATGGACGTCAACTTCCGGCACACCGATGTCCTTGGATGGAACTGGGTATCTGACCCCCTGTTCGCCAGTGGCGAGGCCGCGTCGTTCTATGCGCCGGTGCTCGCCGATCCGGTGCTCAACGGCACCTGGTTCGTCGGTCTGCAGCGTGTCTGGCGGACACAGGACAACGGAGGTGATCAGGCGTACCTCGAATTGCACTGCAACGAGTTCTTCGGCGACTTCGCCGTGCAATGCGGCGATTGGGTTCCGCTCGGCGGCTCAACGCTGACTGGCTCAGCCTATGGTCTGGACAAGAGTGGCTCGTATGTCGTGGCAACCGCCCGCGCGCCAGCGGCCGGCACACCGCTGTGGGTGGCGACGAGGCGCGGCCGGCTGTTCGTTTCGGCGAATGCTGATGGTCCGGCGGCCGCAGCGACGTTCACCCGCATCGACAGCGCTGCGCAGCCCACGCGCTTCATCAGCGGCATAGCAGTCGACCCGTTGAATCCGCTGCATGCTTTCGTGTCGTTCTCGGGCTATGACGCTTATGCGCAAGCAGCGGGGACTGCAGCAGGTCACGTTTTCGAGGTCCTCTACGACCCGGGATCACGAACCGCCACTTGGCTTGATCGCAGCGCCGGACTCGGCGACCAACCGATCACCGGAATTGCCTTCGACCCGAGGACCGGTCGTGTGTATGCGTCAACCGACTTCGGCGTCGCCGTGTTGCCGCGCGGTGCCTCGTCTTGGGTCGGGGCGGCGGCGGGGCGGTTGCCTCCGGTCGCCGTCTATGGGTTGACGATCGACAACGGGTCGAACGTTCTCTACGCGGCCACCCATGGCCGCGGGGTCTGGCGGCTCGACCTGTCGGACGTCGACAGGTAACGCGCGCTTTCAAGACGCCGCGTGCGCGCCCTACGGCATGCGCGCGGCAGCCCGCCTCGCGCCGCGACGATTCCCGCTATCGGGCGATCGCTGGCGCAGGCGCAGGCGCAGCATGACCGTCGGACTTTGGCTGCACACAGGTCTGTGGGCGCCGCCGGCAACTCTCGATACGCAGTCTTTGCAGGCGCTTTGCCCGCGTATCGGCCTTCTCCTTGGGAGCGGATGCCGGGCCTTCGGGGGCCGCCGCACGGCGTGGCGCCTTTGCTTCGGGCCGGCTCGCCGGCGCCGACTCTTGGCGGACCGGCGCCGGTGCACTCGCGAGCGTGACCGATTTCGGAGCCGGTGTGGTCTGGCCTGCGCCGAAGGCAGATGCTGCGAACAGCGCAAGAGCCAAGCTCATTGCGGCGACCCCGGCGCGAAGGTTCACTGTGGAAGGCGATATGAATGACATAAGGTCCAACACCTCTGGGACGACATGATCCTGAGCGACGCAGACATGGTGCAATAACTTCGAGTGACTTGGTTGTCTGTGTTGTCAACCGTTCTTGTGGTTGATCCTGACATTGGCCAATACCGCTCCACATCCCCTGGTCCGGCAATCCATTCGACTGCTCAGGGTCGGTTTGAACCGCTCGCATTCGTGAGCCGAGGGCCAATCATTGGAGATTCAAAGCAAGCGGCCTGCGTCGCAGGGGTGGCGGCGGCGCAAGCATTGACCAGTCGATCCTCGTTGTCCACGGCAAGGTCCGGTGCATCAACCACCTGATAAAGATGCAGCTGGGGCGCCGCCAGGTTGCGCTCATCTAGGGATTGCTCACGTCCTGTTCGAGTGGGAGAACCCGTCAATACGCTTGGCCAACGGGAGTCCCTCATGAACCCATGCTCGCGCAGGGACACTTTCCTGCAGATCGAGGCGCTGCCCGAATACAGCCCGCTCGCGCCCTTGCTCTGTGCGCGCTACTACGGGCGCGACTGCCAACGCAACATGGGGCACGAGTTGGGGCGTATCCCCGCCGACGAGATCCTGCAGGCGCGTATCGCCGGCCTTGTCTATCGCGAGTATCTGGACCCTGACTACACGACGCCGAACACGGCGCCGCTGGTGCCTTCGGACAGCGCCGAGCCGCCCTGGGACCGGCGCGTGCCGGGCGCGCTGATCTGGACCAAGCCGGGCGAGCGGCTGTACATCCATGTGCGCAACGGCGACCCGCACGGCTGCCACAGCCTGCACGTGCACGGCCTGTACTACGGCATCGAGTCCGACGGCGCCTGGCCGCGCGGCGTAGCCACGCGCGACGGACGGCGCAGCGACGAGATCCTGCCCGGCCAGACCTGGACCTACGTCTTCGACGTGACCGACGCGATGATCGGCGCCTGGCCCTTCCACGACCATGTGCGCGACGTGCAGGCCAACATCAACCGCGGCCTGATCGGCGGCATCGTCGTGCGCGATCCGCGCGCGCCGCGCGTCGATCACGAAGTGCCGCTGTTCGTGCACGCGCTGACCGAAGCGAGCGGGCACGAGCGCTTCGAGAGCCTGGCGCTGTCCAAGGGCGTGCATTTCGACCACCGCTTCGACACCGTCGGCGAGATCAGCGACTACATCTGCCGCATCCACGGCGCGAGCATGGCCGGTCGCGTACGCGTGATCGCCGGCCCGCCGGAGGCCTTGCCGCACCCGATCGCGATCAAGGACAACAGCTTCGATCCGCCAGACGTGACGGTGACCGCCGGTACCACCGTGCGATGGACGAACACCGGCGACAACCAGCACCTCGTCTTCGCCGGCGGCAGCGGCAAGCAGACTTGGTGCCTGAACGGCCGGGCCTTCGTCGGCAACACGCCGATCATCGAGGGCAAGCCCGGCGAGACGATCCGCTGGTACCTGTTCAACCTTGACGTCGGCAGCGTCTGGCACAACTTCCATCCGCACTCGGCGCGCTGGCAGCTGCCGGTGCCGCCGGGCGGCGCCAGCGACGTGCACGCGGTCAGCCCGGTCGAGACCTTCGTGATGGACACCGAGGTCCCGCCCGCGCTGCGCCTGCCCTGCGAGCTCGAGCAGCTTCAATGCTGCCCGCCGGAGGACGCCTGCCTGGTGACGATCTGCGCCGACTTCCTGTTCCACTGCCACATCGAGGAGCACATGATGGCCGGCCTGGCCGGCGTCGTGCGCTCGCACCAGCGCCTGTGGATCACCGACGCGGTGCTGAAGCAGACCAACCTCGTGCTGCCGCTGTCGTGCTGCAGCGACGACTGCGCCTGGGTCGACCTGAAGCGCTGCCTGGCCGCGCACGGCGACCGGCCGCCACCCCCGCCGCCCGCCGACAACGGCGGCCATGGCGATGGCCACGACCACGCGGTCGCGTCGCGCGATGCGCCGACGATCCCGTTCACGCCCGCGCACGGCCGCATGACGATCGACGATGTGCCCGAGCACATCATCATGGTGCAAGAGCACGTGCACGGCCTCGGGCCTATGCCCGAGCACTTGCCGCCGCTCGAGCCGCTGGTCGTGCCCGCGCAGCCGAAGGTCGATGCGATCGAAGCGGCCAAACACGGCTGGTGGGAGCTGCTGCCTTGTGAGGTGCCGATCCTGACCGTGCACGCGGCGCTCATGCACACCGGCAAGGTGCTGTTCTTCGCCGGCTCGGGCAACGACGAGTTGTACACCACGGGCTTCCGCAGCACGGTGTTCGACTACCGCAGCGGCGAGTTCAGCATGCCACCGACGCCGACCGACGTGTTCTGCGCCGGCCAGTCCTTCCTGCCCGACGGCCGCCTGCTGGTGGCCGGCGGTACCGAACGCTACGACCCATTCGTCGGCCTGAAGACCGCACTGGTGTTCGACCCGCTGAGCGAACGCTGGACCTTCGTGCAGCCGATGAAGAACGGACGCTGGTACCCGACCCTGATCACGCTCGGCGACGGGCGCGTGCTGGCGGCCTCGGGCGGGGGCGCTCCCGAGAACGAGATCCACGACCCGACCGGCTGGTTCACGGCCGGGGCGGGCATCGGCTGGCCGCTATACCCGCACCTGCACCTGCTGAAGGATGGCCGGGTGTTCCACTCCGGCATGCGCCTGGGCGGCCTCGGGCCTAAGCCCGGCTTCCTGAATCCGCTCACCGGCGCCTACGTCGAGCTGCCGCCGGCCGCGCTGCCGGCGGGCCTGAACCTCGGTGCGCGCGATTCGGGCGCGAC
>JAYVTD010000264.1:0-2222 GCA_043774765.1 Rhizobacter sp.
GACGCCGGCTCGTCACCGTCGAACACCAGGCTGCGACGGCGCTGCAGGTAGGCGTCGCGCAGGAATGAATATTTGTCGAGTGCGATGTCGTCGAGCAACTTGATGGCGCCCAGCAGGTTGGCGCGGGTGTTGATCACCTGCAGCCCGGTGATGCCCCACTGCGTGGCGCCATTGTTGATGACGAGCGCCGGCGACACCGAGCGGTCGAGAGGCAGCGCAATCGAATCGCGCACCGTCGACGGCCCGAACAGCGGCCACACCACGTAGGCCCCGGCGCCGAAGCCCCAGGTGCCCAGCGTCTGCCCGAAGTCTTCGTAGCGGTGGTCGAGCCCGAATTCTGTGGCAATGTCAAGCAAACCGGCAAACCCGAACACGCTGTTGGTGGTGAAACGCACCGTGTCTTCCATCGCGAACTGGAACTTGCCTTGCAGCAGGTTGTTGACGGCCGACCAGGCATCAGAAGCGTTGCCGAAGAAGTTGTCGACACTGCGGCGCACGAACTGCGGCACGACCTTGGCGTAGACGGTGGCCACAGGCTTGAGGAAGTTCTCGTCCAGCCCTTCGTTGAAGGCGAACACCTTGCGGTTCCAGCTTTCCCACGGGTCGAGCCGCTGGCCCGCGCCACCGCGTGCGTCCTTGATCGTGGCGCACGCACTGAGCAGCAGTGTCGCTGCGAGCACCAGGCTTGAGGCGAACCGCAGCGATCCGCGCCGATGAATCACTTTTTCGCTCCCGCCCCGGCGGGTGCCGCTGCCGCACCGGCGTCATCGGCCTTGCTGAACAGGAACTGGCTGATCAGGCTTTCGAGCACGACCGCCGACTGGGTCGACTTGATCGTGTCGCCCGCGACAAAGAGCTTCTCTTGGGCGCCGGCCTCGAGACCGACGTATTGGTCACCGAGCAGCCCCGAAGTGAGAATGCGCGCTGAAGAGTCGCTCGGGAACTGCACGTTTCGTTCCATCTCGAGCCGCACCACGCCCTGGTAGGTCTTGGCGTCGAGGGTGATCGACGCGACCCGGCCGACGGTGACGCCGGCGCTGCGCACCGGCGCCCGAACCTTCAGGCCGCCGATATTGTCGAACTTGGCCATCAGCGTGTAGGTGTCGCCGCCGCTGAAGCTGCCGAGATTCGCGGCCTTCAGCGCCAGGAACACGAGCCCTGCCATGCCAAGCAGCACGAACAGACCCACCATGGTTTCAATGCCTTTTTTGCCCATATTTCTTTCCCTTCAATCCTGATCCTAAGGCGTGGAGAACATCAGCGCCGTGAGCACGAAGTCCATCGCCAGCACACCGAGCGAAGCGATGACGACCGTGCGCGTGGTCGCGTGCGCCACGCCCTCGGGCGTGGCCTTGGCTTCATAACCCTGGTACACGGCGACGAAGGTGCAGATCACGCCGAACACCATGCTCTTGACGATGCCGTTGCCCACGTCGCGCTTCACGTCGACGCTGCTTTGCATGATCGACCAGAAGTTGCCGGAGTCGACGCCGATCAGCAGCACTGCAACCACATAGGCACCGAGAATGCCGACCGCCGAAAACAGGATCGCCAGGATCGGCATCGAGACGACGCCGCCCAGGAAACGCGGCGTCAGCACGCGGCTCTTCGGGTCGATGGCCATCATCTCCATCGCCGCGAGCTGTTCGCCGGCTTTCATCAAACCGATCTCGGCCGTGAGCGACGTGCCGGCTCGGCCCGCGAACAGCAGCGCCGTGACGACGGGCCCGAGTTCGCGCACCAGCGACAGGTTGACGATCAGGCCCAGAGACTCCGACGCACCGTAGGTGACGAGCGCGTAGTACATCTGCAATGCCAGCACGAAGCCGACCGCCAGGCCCGACGACATGATGATCACGAGCGACAGGTTGCCGATCGAATGGATTTGCGCCACCACGAGGAACGGCCGGCGCAAGGCCGCAGGGATGTTGCGCAGCAGGTCGTAGAAGAAGAAGGCGTGGTGACCGAGCGACTGAAAAATCTCGAGTGTCTTGCGGCCGACGGAACTCACGAAGGCGTTCATGCGGAAACCTCCGTGCTTCGCACTGCGGTGTATTCGCCCTTGGGGTGGCCCTGCGGGCTCATGCAGGCACCCCGAAGTCTTCGGCCAAGGGTTTGGCGGGGTAGTGAAAGCGCACCGGGCCGTCGGGCTCGCCGCGAATGAACTGGCGCACTTCCGGGTCTTCGGACACGTTCAGTTCGGCCGGCTTGCCGTGTGCCAC